>CAZLKG010000032.1:0-13210 GCA_964560045.1 uncultured Slackia sp. | reverse complement strand
CAATCAAGGCAATCAACGCGAGCACCAACGAGTTGTAAATGTGACTTGCGAAATCACGCGAGGACGCTATAATGCTGCGGTTTCTATTTTCACATGTCTGCGCGACCCGTGACTTGCGAGTGGCCACCCGAAAAAGGCTGCAGGGGCGGGGATGACCGCAGACAGAGGTTTAACGAATGGAGAGCGCCATGGCGAAAGTTAGCGTCAAGACCCTGCTTGAAGCAGGTGCCCACTTCGGCCATCAAACCCGTCGCTGGAATCCCAAGATGAAGCCCTATATCTTTGGCAGTCGCGGCGACATCTATATCCTCGATCTCAAGCAGACACTCATAGGTCTTGACAGAGCCTACACCTTCCTTGAGCAGACTGCTGCCAAAGGTGGCACCGTCCTGTTTGTCGGCACCAAAAAACAAGCCCAGGAAGCCACTGCCGCCGAGGCCGATCGCTGCGGGATGCCGTACGTGAACGCTCGTTGGTTGGGCGGCATGCTCACCAACTTCGTGACCATCCGTTCCCGCGTGAACCGCATGGAGGAGCTGGAGGCCATGGACTCCGAAGGCCGCATGGCGGTTCTGCCCAAGAAGGAGCAGATTATCCTGCGCAAGGAGCTTGCCAAGTTGCAGACCAATCTCAATGGCATCCGCGATATGAAAAAGGTTCCCGACGCGCTTTTCGTCGTGGATACCAACCGCGAGCAACTGGCCATCAAGGAAGCCAAGCGTTTGGGTATTCCGGTGGTGGGTACACTCGACACCAACTGCGACCCCGATGACGTGGAATACGGCATCCCTGCCAACGATGATGCCATCCGCTCCGTCAAGCTGCTGGCCAGCTTTGTGGCCGATGCCATCCTCGCCGCGTCAAGTGCCCCGATGCTTGAAAGGGCGATGCTCGCCCAGGCTGCTGCTGAAACCGCTACCGATGCTTCTCCTGCAGCTTCCGTCGCGGATAATGTTTCTGCTGTTGGGTAGACGCGGAGCTAAGAGCACCCATTTTTTGATCCGGCTACCCGAAAGACGCAGGCGAAGGCGCATGTGTCTTTTGGGTTTCGCATGGACGTTATAGATCGCATACCGAAGAGAAAAGGAATCCTAACATGGCTATTACCGCCGCTATGGTTAAGGAATTGCGCGAAATGACCGGTGCTGGCATGATGGAATGCAAAAAGGCCCTGGTCGAGGCTGAGGGAAACATGGACAAGGCCGTTGACGTGCTGCGCACCCGCGGCCTGGCTGCCGTTGCCAAAAAGGCCGGACGTGCCACCAACGAGGGTACCGTTGTGGCCCTTGTGTCCGAGGACGGCACAGTGGGTGCCGTAGTCGAGCTCAATTGCGAGACCGACTTTGTGGGCATGAATGAGAAGTTCAAGGCCTATGCCGAAAAGATTGCACGCGCCGCCATTGCCTCCAAGCCGACGGATATGGATGCTCTCAAAGCCGCTGAGATCGACGGTACAACCGTTGAGGCTGTGGTAACCGACTGCATTCATGTGATGGGCGAGAACACCCAGATTGCTCGTTTTGCCGTCGAAGAGGCCGGTGCGGTTTCGTCCTATATTCATATGGGCGGCAAGATAGGCGTTTTGGCGGCCTTCGACGTAGAGGGCATTGATGTGACCTCTGAGGACTTTAGGCAGTATGGCCGCGATGTGGCCATGCATATTGCTGCAACCTCTCCCATTGCAGCCAATCGCGATCAGGTTGCGGCGGAAACCGTCGCCCATGAGATGAGTATCTACAAGGCTCAGGCCGCTGAGTCCGGTAAACCCGAGGCCATCCAGGAAAAGATCGCTTCGGGTCGTATGGAGAAGTTCTATAAGGAGCAGTGCCTGGTCGAGCAGGCGTTTGTCAAAAATCCTGACCAGACCGTCGCTCACTACACCGACGAGGTGGCTAAAAGAATCGGCGGCTCCATCAAAATCGTCGGCTTCAAGCGCTTCGCGTTGGGAGAGTAGTCTTCTGTCCGTTGCTTGAACGGGGGGCAGGCTCCTGACCGAACGTAGCTTGGGCACTGTGGTTTTTGCCGGAGGATGCCCCCGTGCGACTCTAACCCCTCCTGTGCTTTTGGGACAATGAGGCGCAAGATGCTGGGGTGGTATTGCGCTTGATTGCGAAAGGGGCCTTCCGATGGCAAAAGAGATGATCGTTATCGAGGGCGGAACCCCGCTTTCCGGCGAGGTGCAAGTCTCTGGGGCAAAGAACTCAGCACTCAAGCTCATCGCTGCCTCCATTCTAGGACAGGGCGAAACTACGCTTTATAACGTTCCGATCATCTCCGACATCGCCGTGATGTCCAAGGTGCTCGAGGGATTGGGTGGGCGCGTCACGCGCGAAGGACACACTCTCACGGTAGACACTAAAGGCGTGGATATGTGGGAGGCTCCCTATGAGTTTGTGTCCAAAATGCGCGCATCCATTGCGGTTTTAGGTCCGCTCGTGGCGCGTTTTGGACGTGCCCGTGTGGCCATGCCGGGCGGTTGCAATCTGGGCGCGCGCAAAATTGATATCCATATAGTCGGCATGCATGCGCTGGGAGTCAATTTCGAGACCGATCACGGCTATATCAACGCCAGTGCTCCCAATGGACTGCACGGTGCCTATGTAGCTCTCGATTTTCCCAGCGTGGGTGCCACCGAGAACGCCATGATGTGTGCTGTCGTCGCCAAGGGCGAGACCGTTATTGAGAATGCGGCGCGTGAACCCGAGATCGAGGATCTGGCTGACATGCTCAACGCCATGGGAGCCAAGGTCTCAGGTGCCGGTACGTCCACCATCATCGTGGAGGGGGTCGCTCTTGCCGATCTACATCCGTGCGAACACACGACGGTAGGAGATCGCATTGAGGCCGGCACGTTTTTAGTGGGCGGTGCCATGATGGGTGGGCCGGTGACGGTACGCGGCATTGAGCCCGGCTTTTTACGCATGGCGCTCATGAAACTTTCCGCTATGGGCTGTTCGACTAAAATTGGTGAGGACTGGATCACGGTTTCGCGTAAGGGTTCGCTGCATGCCATTGACATCCAGACGCTTCCGCATCCCGGGTTTCCCACCGATCTGCAGGCTCAGTTCATGCTGCTCGGATCGGTTGCCGAGGGCAATTCCGTCATCACCGAGAACGTGTTTGAGAATCGTTTCATGTTCGCCGATGAAATAGGCCGCATGGGTGCCCAGATTACCATCGAGGGTCACCATGCCATCGTTGAGGGCACTTCGGGGCTGCAGGGTACTGACGTGAGGGCGACCGATCTGCGCTGCGGTGCCTCGCTTGTCCTGGCGGGCATTCATGCGGAGGGAACCACGCGCGTGCATGAAATCCACCATATCGATCGCGGATATGAAGACTACGTAGGAAAGCTCCTCTCACTAGGGGCGAATATACGTCGCGAATCCGAGGAAGAGCAAGATTGGTAGGAGATTCAGACGATGGCGACGCGACGCCCTAGCAGCCTGCGGTTCAAAAAAGTATCGCGGCAGATGCGCCGTGCGACGATCGAAAACCAGCTCTCCGGTAAGCCGTCTCCTACTTCTTCACGTACAAGGTTTTCCAACTCCCGTCGCGCACAGACGGCTCGCCGTGGAGAAATCCGCCAGGTTATTCCCAATACCGCCACTCGGGAGAGCAAGCGGGCCTACGAAAGTCGTATGAGTCAGCATGACTTCGTGGAACGCTCCGTAAATCAGGCGCGTCGGCGCAGGGCGGTCATAGGGGTCATCCTTGCTTTTATTGTGGCGGTAGTCGCCGGTCTCTCCTCGGTGTTTGCATTTGTAATCAGCATCGATTCGCGCCTCGCGGTTTCTGATAGCGATGCGCTGTCAGAGGTGCTTACCACCGATGAGGATCAGGAAAGCGTAGCATACAGCGTGCTGGCAGCGAGCTTTGATGATCCGTCTACCATCGAGATGCTGGCCCTCGTGCGCACTGATGTGTCGAGTGGGCAGGCATACGTGGTAACCATTCCGGGGAATGTGCTGGATTCTGATGAGGAGGGAACTTTAAGCGATGCATACGTCCAGGATGGCGATGCGGGTCTGGTGAGTGCCGTGACATCGTTGACGGGCGTGCAGGTGTCCCACTACGCCCGCACCGACGCAGAGGGCTTTGTTGCCTTGGTGGACGCGCTCGGCGGGGTGGAGGTAACCCTTGACTCAGATGTGTCTGATTCCCAGGCAGGTGAGATAACCTTGCTCAGCGGAACGCAGACGCTTTCCGGCGAAGAGGCGCTGTTTTTGTGCCGTGCCAACGATTTCGATGATCCCGACGCAGGCCGTGCGCGCAATGTGGCCCTCGTTGCCGCCGCCTTATTCTCCAAGATGACCGACGATGAAGGGCTTGCTTTTTTCCTTGAGTTGGACAATCTGGCCGATCATTTCAAAACCGACATGGACACGAACAGCCTCTTTGAGTTCGTGGAGCTTTTGCGCGCCATAGATGTGGACGACATTATGTCGGCTGCCATGCCCACAGAGGACTCTGTAGCTAATGGCGAGAGTGTTGCAGTGGTCGATCAGGATGCGTGGGAGACTATGCTACAGCGCATTGAGGAAGGACTCACACCTGTGGCCGACGTCCAAGACCTCATGGATTTGATAGATCCTTCGTCGTTCGATATCACCGTGAACAATGGCAGCGGTGTCGAGGGTGTTGCCGCTTCAGCGGCACAAATCCTTCAAGATGAGGGTTTCGACGTAACTTCTGTGGGCAATACCGCCTTGCAGGTCTATGAGGAAACGCTTGTCGTCTATAAGAGCAGTGAATTTGCTGAGGAGGCCGAGGCGGTCGTGGCGGTTCTCGGCAAGGGGCGTACCGTGTGGGATTCGGTCAACTATGCATTTACCACCGATCTCTTTGTGGTGATAGGTCTTGACTGGGAGTCGGATGAGGGAGGGGACACAGATGCTTAACGATCTATACCAGATGCTCGATCCGGTTGCCTTTCAGGTGGGGCCCTTTTCGATAAGGTGGTATGGCCTTGCCTATATTGCCGGGTTTATCTGCGCGTTTCTGGTTCTGGCAAACCTGATAAAACGCTGGCGCATTCGCATGAGCGAAGATGCGTTTTTCATCATCATGTTCGCCGTGATCATCGGCGTTATCGTAGGTGGCCGCGCAGGTTACTGCCTGTTTTATGGCGACTGGTCGTATTATGCTGAGCATCCTCTAGAGGTGTTTGCAATCAACCGCGGGGGCATGAGCTTTCATGGGGGTCTCATAGGTGTGCTCATAGGAGGCCTGGTGGCTGCCAAGGTGTCGCGCATCCCGTTTCTCACGCTTGCCGACATGGGGTGTGTGGGTGCTGCCATCGGGCTTTTTTTCGGGCGCTGTGCCAACTTCGTGAACGGGGAGTTGTGGGGTGCGCCCACCGACCTGCCGTGGGGTGTGGTGTTCGGAGGCGCGGCAGGTGAGGTGGCGCGCCATCCCTCCCAGCTTTATGAAGCTCTGCTTGAGGGTGTGGTGATATTTGCCGTGCTGTTCGCACTGTCGCGCAAGGTGCCGCCGCGACCGCGCGGAACGTTTTTTGGCCTGTTCCTTATCATGTATGGCACGTTTCGATTCCTGATTGAGTTTATTCGCGAACCCGACGTACAGTTGGGCTATATCTGGGGCGGATGGCTCACCATGGGTCAGCTGCTTTCACTTCCGCTTATTGTGGCGGGCGTGGCTGTGCTCATTTATGCTGTTGTGATGAAGGCAGAACAGCAGGGTATTCCAGAAATGGTACAAAAAAGATAACATATAGACATCAACACGCGTTGCACCCTTACCCAGGTAGCTGCTGGATTGCGTAGATACCGCAAGAAAGCCCGGTTGAACCCACACGCAATGCGTGCAGTGGTACTGTGGCACATGCAGCACGGCAATAAAGTAGATGCCGGAAGAGGTGGGCGCTGCCTTGAGAGGCCCGTCGATAGGGGGAAATTATGGAAATCAAATTTTACAGATGCGAACATTGCGGAAACATAGCCATCAAGGTCATTGATTCCGGAGTACCTATGGTGTGCTGCGGTGAGCCTATGGTTGAGCTTGTGGCAGGCTCCACTGATGCCGCGACTGAAAAGCACGTGCCTGTTGTTACCGTCGAAGGCTCCCACGTGCACGTTCAGGTGGGCGAGGTGGTTCACCCTATGACCGAGGCGCACCTGATCCAGTTTGTGGTGTTGGTGACCTCCGCAGGGTGGCAGGTGGCGCACCTCACCGCCGCAGACGATCCCATTGCTGACTTTGAGCTTGCCGAGGGTGTGCGCGCAATTGCGGCCTATGAGTACTGCAACCTGCACGGCCTGTGGGTGAAAGAAATCTAGCTCGCGAGCGGTTTTTCTGACGCGCCTACTCAGTTGTCTTATGGGATGCGATTGTGTGCGCTACAATGAGCGCGGCATTACATGGGCGGCGTAGTATCGTCGCAGTGGTAAGGAGAAGCTATGGCAATAGACAAAGAGAAGGTGTCTGAAGTGTTGAACCTCATCCGCCCCAGCCTTCAAAACGACGGCGGGGACGTGGCGCTTGTCGATGTCGCCGAGGATGGCGTGGTGACCGTGGAGCTGCAGGGAGCTTGTAAGGGCTGCCCCGTCAGTCAGATGACGCTCACCAACGGTGTCGAGCGCATCCTTAAAGAACATGTTCCCGGGGTGAGCAAGGTGGTCAACGTAGGATAGCGAGGCGCGGGGTAGCAGAGCGCGAGATTAGCGAAACAGCGCCGCTCGAAAGAGTGGCGCTTTTTGGTGGTGTGCCGGGCATGGCACGCTATCTTATGGGGGGGGGTGAGTCCTCGGTGCGCCTGGCAGCGGGAAGCGCATAGTCAAGTGAAAGGCTGCCTGACAAAAGCCGCCTGGCTTTGGAGTTGACGCGCACCCTCGCCGTCTGCTTTTGGGTCTTACCCGTCTGCGGTTGGTTTGGTTCGTAAGGCATGGTAATCGATTACGGTATTCGGGTCGGCGAAAGCTGGCCTTTTTCTCGTGGAGCGAGGAGGTTCATCATGGCACATTGTTGGGATCTGCGCGGTTGTGACGAAGAAATGCAGAGCCGCTGCCCGCACAATACTCCCGGCGAGCCCTGCCCGCCTAATTGTAATTTTGCCATATGCGATCGTCCCACCCACAAGGTGGCTCTTGGCCTGTCCATTCTTGACAACCCCGACGTTGACCGTAGTGTTCCGGTGAAAGAAGTCTGTCGCGCCTGCTCTTTCTTCATCAACAACGGCCCCAAAATCAAGGAGAGGCCGTGCGCATAGCCGTCATCGGCGGAGGCGCTTCGGGGCTTGTGGCCGCTCTTGAGGCGGCACGCGCTGGAGTCCAGGTGGACATTCTTGAGGCGGCAGACCGCGTGGGCAAAAAGATTCTCTCCACCGGAAACGGGCGCTGTAACTTAAGCAATGCCAACCTTCTTGTTAAAGGCTACTCCGCCAAAGACTACAACAGATCCGCCTTTGTCCAGGAGGCCATGAGCGCACTTCCTCCCCAAGACGTTTTGCAGTTCTTTTCCGATATGGGGCTTTTGGTCTATCAGGCCGATGAAGGGCGCATCTACCCTTACAGTGGCAAGGCATCCTCGGTGCTTGACGTGCTACGCCTTTCCGTGAGAGAAGCAGGTGCACGTGAACGTTGTGGGTGTGGCGTTTCGCGCGTGCTTCCCAAAGGAGGAACAACCGATGAGGGTGCGTGGTTAGTTCGCTTCGATGATGACCACAGCGAGACCTTCGATGCCGTCATCGTGTGCACAGGGGGCGCTCCCGGGAAGGATCTTCTGCCCAAGGACGTGTCCATGAATCGACCGCGCCCGGTTCTCGCGGCGCTCAGGTGCGACACGCGCCCTATCAAAGGGCTTTCAGGCATTCGTGTACGCGCACGACTCTATCTGGATACCGATCCCCAAGATCTTCGAGACGCCTGGCTTGATATAGTTGATTCGCCTCGCGAAGACGTGGCACTAGGTCCTGAAACGTACGGCGAGGTGCTGTTCCGCGATTATGGCATCTCGGGTATCGCGGCTTTTGATATGTCGCGGTATGCCAGGCCGGGAGAGACGATCTATATCGACCTAGTTCCCGATATGAGTCCGCAGGAGAAGGTGGATTTCATTTACGATGCGGCCACGGCGCACCCAAACCGTACGGCAACTCAGGTCATGGCCGGAATGCTGCCCTTGCGGGTGGCGCGCGCGGTGGTGCTTGCCGCAGGTCTCAATCCTGATGAACCCATCATCGCCGAGCAGGAAGCCGTGGTGTTGGCCATGGCTTCTGAGTCATTCGGGCTTTCCTATAAGGGTATTGCCGATCCCAAACAGGCTCAGGTTACACGCGGTGGATACGACGTTTCGCAGTTTAGTGCGCACACCATGGAATGTTTCGCCCATCCAGGTCTGTATGTGTGTGGTGAATCACTAGACATTGACGGATGCTGTGGCGGCTACAATCTGCATTGGGCGTGGACGAGCGGCATTTTGGCCGGTCGCGCGGCGGCTTTTAAGTGATGAACAAACGAGGGTTCGATACCCTATAATCTTGCACTTAGAGGTCGGATTCGCACCAACTCTTCGCTTTCGCAGGCTGAACCCGGCGATATGCTCATCAAGTACCCCATTGTGTGGGTGAGGATTTGTGCTCGTGGGTTTTGGGGGATCCGAACGGATGGCTGCGCTATCGTAGCGTTGTGCCGCATCTTCCAATCGACGCATTTTGTAAGGAGTGGGTATGACCAACGTTTCAAGCCCTGTTACACCTGAGCTTATCTCTGTACTCGCCGCCATTGTGGGTGAGGAAAACCTACGCAGACTCGAACCCATGGCCGCTCATACCACGTTTCGGATCGGTGGCCCCGCCGATGCCTACGTGATACCGCACTCTTTCGAAGAAGTGGCCGCTGTGGTTCGCGCATGCCGTGACGCTAGCGTGCCGCTTGCCGTTGTGGGTAATGGCAGCAATCTGCTGGTTGCCGACGAGGGGCTGCGCTGCGTGGTGATGCAGCTTTTGAGCAATTTATGCGAGGTGCGCGTTGATGGCGTGCGTGTTATAGCGCAGGCGGGTGCGACGAACGCCCAGGTGGCAGCTGGAGCACTTGATGCAGGACTTACCGGATTCGAGTTTGCCAGCGGTATTCCAGGCACCGCAGGCGGTGCTGCTGTCATGAATGCCGGCGCCTACGGTGGAGAATTCAAAGACATCTGCGTTGAGCTTTCATGCGTCACCCCCGAAGGGGAGCTTGTGCGCGTGGGGCGCGATCAGGCGGATTGGTCATATCGCCATTCCATGATGGGCGATAGGGGCTATACGGTGGTAGAGACCGTTCTGGAGCTTGAAGAAGACGATCCTGCTGCAATTAAGGCCCGGATGGATGATTTCCAAGAGCGGCGCGCAACAAAACAGCCGCTTGAGATGCCCAGTGCCGGAAGCACCTTCAAGCGGCCTGCGGGGCATTTTGCCGCCAAGCTCATTCAAGATGCAGGACTGCGCGGCTGTTGTGTGGGCGGGGCGCAGGTCTCAGACAAGCATACCGGGTTTTTGGTGAATGCCGGCGGGGCAACTGCCTCGGATGTGAGGCAGCTGATCTCCTATGTGCAACAGCGCGTGTTTGAGGAATCCGGTGTGATGCTTGAACCGGAGGTCAAGATGTGGGGGTTTTGATACCCCAGGTTTGCGTTTCCTTTGACGGGTTGGCTGCATCGGCATTTTTTGAGCAGGAAAGGATGGGTATGGATGAGCGCATGAAGAGACTAAGGGCAACAAGAGCCGCAATGACAGCACAACGCTGGGCTTGGTTTGTCATCGGTGTCTTTATCAATGCGTTCGGCATCGCCCTTATCACCAAGGCGGCTTTGGGCACGTCTCCCATCTCAAGTGTTCCGTACGTAGTGAGTCTGGAGGTACCCATTTCCTTTGGTGTAGCCACCTTTATTCTCAACATGGTCTACATCGTGCTCCAGGCCGTACTTCTCCGTCGGGACTTCAAACCATTTCAGTGGCTGCAGATTTTGGTGAATGTCGGCTTCTCTGCCTCAATTGATGTGGGCATGGCGCTGCTTTCGTGGTTTACCCCTACAATTCTGTTTGAGGAGCTTGCTGCACTTCTTTTGGGCTGTGTGCTTTTGGGGTTTGGTGTGAGTATTGAAGTGGCACCCAACGTCTTGCTGGTTCCCGGTGAGGGAATCGTGCGTGCCATCTCTACGGTCACCCACAGACGGTTTGGATCGTGTAAGGTGGCCTTCGACTCTACGCTTGTCGCCATCGCTGCTGTGCTATCGTTTATTTTTTTCGGTTATCTCAATGGATTGGGAGTGGGAACCATCACCTCTGCACTGCTTGTGGGCAGCGTGGTGAATTTTTCCAACAGGCACGTTCCCCTGACGGGTCATATCGTGAACCTGCGCATCAACTGTGATCGCATCTCGGCCATCCTGGATCGCGAAAAGAGAAAACGCCCCGGCAACAAGGCCAAGGGCGCTTCAGTAAGGGCTTGATCGGGTAGGAGGTCAAATCGGTAGAATAAGGAACCTTCTACCGCAGGACTTCCTGTGGTTTTAGCGAGGACTTGATCAGGTAGGAGGTCAAATTCGATCGGTGGTCAAACCCGATTGGAGGTTAAACCCGATTGGGGGGGTCAAACTCGGTCAAGGGCTTGGGCCACATCGGCAATCAAATCCTCTGTAGCTTCAATCCCGCAGGACAGGCGCACCATGTCGGGCGCAATACCGGCGGCGGCAAGTTCCGCATCGTTCATCTGGCGGTGCGTTGTGTTTGCCGGGTGCAGCACGCAGGTACGCGCGTCGGCAACGTGGGTGGCTATCTGGGCAACTCGCAAGTTTTTCATGAATGTTTCAGCCGCTTTGCGTCCGCCCACAAAGCCAAAACTCACCACGCCACAGGTTCCGTTGGGCATGTACTTCTGTGCTAGGTTATGCCACGGATCGCCTGTAAGGCCGGGATACTTTACGAAGCGCACCTTGGGGTGATCCTCTAGAAACTCGGCCATAGCCTGTCCGTTTTTCACATGCTGAGGCATGCGCAGATGCAGACTTTCGAGTCCCAGGTTCAGATAGAATGCATTGTGAGGACTTTGGATACAGCCAAAATCACGCATGAGTTGCGTGGTCGCCTTGGTGATGAACGCTCCACCCAAACCGAATTTTTCGGTGTACACTACGCCGTGGTAGGTTTCATCGGGGGTGGTAAGTCCGGGGAATTTGTCGGACTGTGCCTTCCAATCGAACTTTCCGGAATCCACGATGGCTCCGCCCACTGCAACGCCGTGTCCATCCATGTACTTGGTGGTGGAGTGCGTCACGATGTCGGCACCCCACTCTATGGGACGGCAGTTCACAGGGGTGGGAAAGGTGTTGTCCACGATAAGCGGGATACCGTGTGCGTGGGCGGCCTGTGCGAAGCGCTCAATGTCGAGCACATCAAGCGCCGGATTGGAAAGCGTTTCGCCAAAGACGGCTTTGGTATTGGGCTGAAATGCTGCTTCTAGTTCCTCATCGGTACATTCAGGTGCCACGAAGGTGCTCTCTATTCCCATGCGGCGCATGGTGTGGGCTATGAGGTTGTAGGTGCCGCCATAGATGGCAGAGCTTGCAACTATGTGATCTCCTGCACCCGCTATGTTGAACAACGCAAAGAAGTTGGCCGCCTGGCCGGAGCTGGTGAGCATACCGGCGCTGCCGCCCTCCAGCTCAGCTATCTTGGCTGCAACGTAGTCGTTCGTGGGGTTTTGCAGGCGGGTGTAGAAATATCCTGCCTCTTCGAGATCGAAGAGCTTGCCCATGTGCTCTGAGGTATCGTATTTCCAGGTGGTGGACTGATAGATGGGAAGCTGGCGAGGCTGTGCATCGGTGGGGCGGTAGCCTCCCTGAACACAGGTGGTGCCTATGTGTTCGGTCATGAACTCTCCTTACGCGATTCAGTATCCCGTGCCCTTAAGCGGGGTGGGCTTTGATTGTGTCGGCCATTATAGGCTTGATTGCCTCGTGGATATCCTCGCCGTCACGAATCGACGCAATGGCCGCATGCGTGCGCGATGCGTCCCACTTTCCATACTCAACGCAACACTAGGGGGCGTGGAATTCAATCATCGGAAAACCGGCTTGCGTCCCCTAGAAAGTGCCTGTACCGGATAGCGCGAAAAGGTTCGCGAGGCCGCATTCGGTCAATCGGCAGCGCCGAACCGGCCGGACGGCGCTGCCGAACCAAAACTGCAGCCTACAGGCAAGGCCGCCAATCCAAGATCCCAAGGACAAGGTACCTTCAGGGTGCGGAAAGGAGAGGGGCTACTACTGCGCCGCAAGCCGCTTCCCCAGCAGATACGACAGTGTGCCGCATACCCCACCGAGATTCAGGCCAGGGAAGACGAAGTTGTAGATATTGCCGTACATGTCGCCCGTCATGATGCCCGTGGTGTAAAGCCCCTGGATCAAGTTGTCTTCTGTGTCGAGGGCTTGCATCTGGGAGTTGGTGCGAATGCCACCGCAGATGGTGAGGAACTGGGTTCCCTCGCTTTTCGCTGCGTAGAATGGGGGTGTGCTGATTGGGAACAGTTCGGAAGGATTCACATAGAACTCCTCGTCAATGCCCTGTTCTACATAGCGGTTGTAGTCGCTGATGGTCTTGAGTGCCGTTTCGGTATCTTCCAGGCCATTCTCAGCCAGAATGGATATCAGCTCCTCTAAGGTGTCGGCCTTGAAGTACGTTCCGGCTTCGATCTCCGCGTCCCAAGAGGCGGTCATTGCCTGTTGGGGTGCACCATCCTTGAAACCGAGCGGCAGTTCGTCGGTGAAGAAGTTGTGTGCGACGGGCGGCATGGTGAGTACGCCGTCGGGATCCGTAAAGCCGGGCTCGAGGGAGACCTGAAGCCCCTTGGACGCAAGTTTATCGATCTCCCAGTTCATAGCTTCGGTCGAATGATTCAGGATATCTGCCCACTTTCCGTTGTCGACAAAGAACGACCCTTGGCCAAGCTGGGACTTCATGTAGACGCGCATTTCGTCTTTCGTGATGTTTATGTCATGCTCCTGTTGGATCTTTGTCCCATAGGCGAAATTGGATCCTCCTCGGGAGATGCCCTTCGAGCTTGCCGAGACGACGATGACGTCCGCACCGTCCTCCGCCGCAGCCACGGCGGTTATCATGCCGGCTAAGCCCGAGCCAACGACTACGATCTCAGCGGAATAGGTCTCGGTGATCTCGTCGTCGGAAATAGGTTCCGTCGGGATTTCAAACGACCAC
>CAZLKG010000031.1:12661-13245 GCA_964560045.1 uncultured Slackia sp. | reverse complement strand
AGGCAAGTGTGTAGAACGCCTGAGCGAACATCGCGCCTGCGGGAATCTTAGTCGTAGACTGACCCGCAAAAAAATCCACTTTCTCGGTACTTGCTATCTCCTCGGCAAGACGACGAATTGTTTCAGCAGGAACACCACAAATCTCCTCTGCCCACTCCGGGGTCTTTGGCTCATCGTCGTAGGTGCCCAAGACATAGTCCTTGAAATTGTCCTCAGAATTTGACCCATCAGGCATATGATCAGCATCAAAGCCTACGCAGTACTTATCAAGAAACTCCTGATTCTGCAAGTCGTTCTCAATCTGGTGGTACATCATACCCAGGCAGAATGCCGTATCGGTACCGGGACGAATAGGAACCCATTCGTCAGCCACCGCCTGTGCCGTCTGATTCAACCAGGGCTCAACAAGAACAACACGTCCTCCCGCTTCACGAGCAGCTTGAAGCTGATACGCCGTATTACCGCCTTTATTAGCCATCCAATTATTGCCAAAATGGAAATGAAGCTGACTTTCTTGGATAGCAAGAGCGTCGGGAGCATCAAGCATGCCACCTGTCATAAATAGCTCAGGCAACGGACAGGCC
>CAZLKG010000031.1:0-12651 GCA_964560045.1 uncultured Slackia sp. | reverse complement strand
ATCGCCGACATCTCTGTATGCAGCTGCGAGAATTGCACGATTTCCGTACTGATCAAGGGTCTTTTGCATCTCATCAGCAATATAGTCAAGTGCCTCCTCCCAACTGATGCGTTCCCACTCGTCAATGCCTCGTAATTCCCCATGCGGATTATCGGGACTCCAGTTCTTACGCTTCATGGGATACTTTATGCGGGCTGGTGAAAGCATGTTTCCGATTTGAGCACGACCGCGCGGACATGCGCGCCGCTGCGGAACCTCAATGCTGTCCTCATCATCTTCATCGGTACGAATCTTGAGAGGAACGCCGTCTTCAACATAGACCCTCAAAAGACAACGAGACGAATTGCAGCTGCAGTTGTTCATGCAAGCACCGGTCAGCCACGTTCCCGTTTCTTGAACCTGGGCCTCACCCCCTCCTTCGTCTTCGATGGATGGGGAGCAACTTACGAGACCGACCATGGAGGTCGCGCCTGCGGCGATAGCGCCCCACTTCAGAAAATTACGACGAGTTAACGATGTATCCATACTTCCCCCTTCCCTCGCCGCGCGGACGCGATGAAAAGCGCCCGAGTCTTAAAAACTATCCTACTGTCCTAAAATCATAGGATAGTTTTATGAGGACAATCTATCCACATTTCTTCCCCATGTCAATGCATATCATACGCCTTATTTGAGAATAATTGTTGACCAGCCCCAGGTAGTTTAAGATGTATTCATTCATGCAGCCCTATAAATACTATGATAGTATGACAGTTGAAGCATGGAGGCTTAGTGTCATATTCATAGGGGGAGATATGAGATTTATTGTCGCTTTCGCTCTTGTTCTTTTAGTCGCTTTCCCGGGCGCACATCTCATCAAAAAAGCGCCCTTTGCGATTTACGCCCTTGCCCTAACGCTTGATTTGCTCTACCTCTACGGCATGGCGAGCGGTGCGGCCACGGGCGCATCCACCGGGTTTTGGGCAGTTTTCCTTCCCTTCATGCAGCGATGTACGCTTGCGTTCGCGTTTTTTACCGTAGTGATGTTCGCTGGTGTGCTCAAGGAAGCCTCACGTATCAGAACTAGGCTTTTCCCCATACGTGGACAGCTCTCCATAACAGGCTGCATATTGGCGCTCTGTCATATTGCATACTACGTCTACACGTATTTCTTCCAGATTCTGCAAGTAACCGGCAAGGTGCCCAGCGTAAACCTGGGAGTTTCTTTTGTAATCTCTGGCGTGCTATTGGTACTGTTCACAATTCTTCTGGCAACCTCGTTCAATGCTGTGAAACGCCGTATGCATACCAAGACGTGGAAGCGTGTACAGCGGTGGGCGTACGTATTCTACGGACTGATATACGTGCATCTTGCCATAATATTGTTACCGCCGGCCTTATCTGGGAAAGAAACGGCCCTTGTCAGCATGGTTGTTTACACCGCAGTTTTCGCCATATACGCAGCTCTTCGTATCAGACGTGCTGCGGCTGATAAACGCGGAGGTATCATGAGAATGGGAGCTCGATCGTATGTGAACAAGCTCGAGGAGTTTTGACGAAACTCAACCTCATCGACGCATGGTTGAACAATTTCTTCCGAAGCTCTCGGAGCGCACCCCCTTGGAAGTTTGTAAAATTTGGATTTAAAATAATCGCTTCATTTCCTATGTAGAGCTAGGTCAGAGGCACAGCTCATCTTCGGTTGTAACACGACCCTCCTTGCTCTCTAGGTTGAGGGACACAAAAGCCCGACCGTCTATGTTTTCCGAGATAATTTTTTCCCGCGCAAGTGCAAGTAGACTTGATTTCCCGCAGCGTCGCACGCCGGTAACAACTTTGACGAGATCGGTATCACAGAACATGAGGATGCGATCGAGATACGCTTGCCGGTTTACGAGATCCGTATTCCTCGTATTCACTCCCAAAACTTCAAAAATTTTTGACTTTTGAGGGTCTACAACGTTGATAAGGTTCTTTATAGAGCTCATATGGGGCCAAATCACCCAATCCGGGGATAGCGTGCTTCGCGTCCAGGGTGCTACGATGAGGCCGCTTTGCACGACGCAGAGCAAAGATAAAAGTCCCGCAAGGTTCGCAAGCGGTGTCCACCCTCCTGAAGGAGCTGTCTTCATCGTTGCTATCAAGCCTGCACGGCGGACGCAAACGAAGCAGATCCCCTCAGACATTTTGGCGAGCTTGCCTTGCGGAACGCGAGACAAGGAAGGGATTTGTCATGAAGAAACTGAGCAGACGGGACTTCTTCCGCGGCGCAGCAGCAGGAACCATGGGAGTGGCAGCCCTGAGCGCCTTCGGATGCAGCCCAAGCGACACCTCCTCCACATCTGATGGCTCATCATCTACGAGCGAGGCCGGATCCTATGACGTGATGTCACAGCTATCCACCTACAACCGGGGTGAAAATCCGGATGCGGTCGCAGCCTCAACGCCGGAAGAGTTCATCGAGTCAAAGGGAGACGGCGTGCTCGCCGCCGGCGGTGGTTGTTCCGAATTGGGAATAACTGAGGCGGACTTCATGCTCAACACACCCGCATGGCTCGGTGAGGCTCCGCAGATAGACGATGTTGCGGACGAAGAGGAGTTCGATCTCCTTATCATCGGTGCCGGTAACGCCGGAACCGCAGCTGCTATCCATGCGCAGGTTCTTGGTGCACAGGTGTGCTTGGCGGAGATGCAGACCTATGATGAGTACGACGAATACGCCTGTGACATGGCATGCTACAACTCGCAGATCTTCTTGGACAAGGGCACACCTGAGATCGATACCATGGAGGTCTTCAACGAGTATATGCGTCTGGCCAGAGGACACGCTCACCAGAAAATCGTGCGCGACTATGCCACCCGATCCGGGGAGATGCTCGACTTCCTCATGGAATACATCCCGCAGGACTACATTGACGCATACGCGAAAACCTCCAACTACAGGGGCAACGAGAACTTCTCGGGAGAGTGCTGCGGGCAGATGTCGTGGCCCGCGATGACCCAATGGCGCGATGAGGAGAGCAACGTAAACATGTGGCCCTTCGTCATTCGGACGCTACATACCGCCCTTGAGGAAAACGGCGGAACTATCAGGTGGGGTTATCAGGGCGTTGTCCTGACCCAGGATTCCGATGGCTCCGTTACCGGCGCGATCTTCAAAGACGTCGATGACGTGTACCACAGGATCAATGCGAAGGCCGTCTTGGTGTCCGCCGGAGACTTTGGCGGAAACCCGGACATGCGCCTTGACTTGGCCGATGCCATGCGCAACACCGCGTGGTCTTACGGCCTCAGCCGTACCGACACGGCAAGCATCGGCGGTATGGGCCGCGACGGCAGCGGAATTCGCATGTGCATGTGGGCAGGCGGAACCATGGAAGGCGGATTTAGGGCCGGACAGGCATGCGGCATCAACGGTGTTCCGGGCTTTGCCTTCGGCGGTGCCTGGCCTTGCTTCGGAAACGACGGAAAGCGCTTCTTAAACGAAACCATGGTCAAGCATGGCACGAACGGCTACCTTGACATGCTGCCAGCGGACTTCCTCATGGCAAACGTCACCGACTCCAACTGGGAGACCTATCTGTCCTATCAGGGATACGGACATGAGACGATGGACTTCTCCTCCGACTACATGGTCGAAGAAGTACGGCAGAACATGGAAGATTACGTGACGGGCGCAGACGGATTCCAGGTGCGTGCCTTTTCTCGCTTCGGTCGGGAGTACAGCACGGTGTACGCAGCCGACACCTTGGATGAGCTTGCCGACATCATAGGTTACACCGATGAGGCGAAGGAGAACTTCCTAGCGGAAGTCGAGCACTACAACGAGCTGTGCGCGCAAGGTTATGACAGCGACTGGGGCTGCGATCCTCAAAACCTCTTCCCCATTCAAGACCCGCCGTTCTTCGCGAGCTTCTCCAGGACCGGCGGAAGCCCTTCGGGCGGTTTGTGCCAGCATGCCGCGATATGCACCGACGGGCGCTATCAGGTTCTCACTGCCGATAAAACCCCCATCACGGGTCTTTATGCGGCAGGCAACACCTGCGGTCAGCGCTACGGCATTCAGTATGCAACCCCCACGGCGGGAAACAGCTGCGGCTCTGCACTGACCAGCGGCTACTGTGCTGCGGAGAGCATCGTTGAGGACTTGAACGCCTAAAAGCTCTCACACCCGTGTGCTAAGAAGGCGACGGATTTGAAGCATCTGCCGCCTTGGAGGTCGTTTTCTTGGGGAGCACGGAGGAATCGTGCTCCCCGCATATTTTTATGGAGCCATTGCATGACACCAAGACCCGTCAACGTAGTTTTATCCACGCCGTTTTCGTCTCGCTGCGCCGTTGGTATGAGGAAGGGCGACGATGATTGGGACAGTCCCCGAATTCTTCGCTACATGCAAGCCCTTGCAAAAGAGATAGAGGCGAACGCCGCCCAGTTCAAGGATTGCGAAGTTGTTGCCATGCGCTTTGGAACCGGAGTGGCAACCCTTGCCCAAGGGCCTGGCTTTGAGCGCGTAATACGAACCCTTCGGGCCAACTACCACGTATCGAAGGATGCCCCCCTATCCACAACGGCATCCATCTCCGACATTTCAGGAGCCTCCATGCCGTTTTTTAGGCGAGCCGGTGTGAGCAGATTCGATTTCGAGATCATGTCGCTTGACAGCTTCGATTTCTCGCGCGTCAACAAGCGCGATAATCTCAGAGATCTCCCGTTCGTATGCGACCGTTTTCTCCATTCGTATAACACGAACAACCTTGGGTTCGTGCTGGCATACGGCATGCCAAACAACGATGTCCCGTTCCGCCGCTCCATTCTGGCAGCAGTGCGCGGACATGCATGTCACATCCGGCTGCGACACTGGAATGCGCAGGCTGAAGAACACGGCGATGGTTCGGCCGAATCAGCCGACTCGAAAAAACAGCTTGAAACCGCACGCTCGATCACTGCAGAGAACGACTTTGAGGAATATGCACCGCTGTGCTTTGCTCGGGCGGGCTTGAACGATCCCTGCATTGTCGCGGAAGCGGACACCAAAACCGAAGTGCTCGGCTTTGGTGTGGGGGCGCTCACGCGATTTGATGGCGTTGAGAGCATCAATACAAGCGATCATGAGACCTATATGGAGTATTCCCATGACTTCACGCGTATCACCTCAGAGATACGGGGAATAAGCTGATCGGCGGCAGTACCCCCTTGACCCCCTTACGCGCGTTCACCCCGAAACCCCGAAGTCAGCCTCTGACTTTGGGGTTTTATCTTTTGCGCGGCATCGCATGAATCGAGCCATGACCAAATGCCTCGATGGCCTCGCCGACTCCTTCGACAAAGGTGGGGTGCGGATGCACGATGTGTTCCAAGTCATCGACACAAAGCCCGCAACCGAGTGCAACGGAAAGCTCGCCGATGATATCCGAGGCGCGCCCGCACAAAAGCTGGGCACCGAGCACACGTCCATCGTCTTTGGCTGAAACGATTTTCACGAACCCGCGATCGAGATCCCCTATGAGCGTTTTGCCGTTTCCGGCCATGAGGTATTTGCCTGTGCGCACGGCAATGCCGTGCCCCTTCGCCTCGGCCTCGGTGATGCCCACACTCGCTATTTCGGGAGAGGTGTATACACAGGAAGCCACGGAGTTGAGATTTATTCCGCAGGGTCTGTTGGCGATGGCGTGTACGGCAATGACACCCTGGGCTGAGGCGGCATGCGCAAGCTGCGGCCCCGCATCGGCGATGTCGCCGATGGCATAGATGTGCTCACGCGAGCTGCGCATCTTTTCGTCAACGACGATACGTCCACGGTTCGTCTTTGGTGCACCACCTTCTGAGAAAACTGCATCCACGTCGCAGCGCCGCCCGGTGGCCACGAGGACGGCATCGACAGCGAGTTCATTGAGCGTTCCCCGGCGCTCGAAGGAAACGCGCAGAGATCCGTCACCTTGCCCGTCTCCTTGCTCGACAGAGCGCACGGCAGCGCCCGTCTCTACGCACACGCCGCGTTTTTTCAGGGTGGCACCAAGGCTTTGGCCGAGTTCGCGATCCATCGTCGGAAGCAGGCGACTTTCCATTTCAAGGATGCACACCTCGCAGCCAAAAGCGGCATAAGCGCTCGCAATCTCGCAGCCGATAACCCCACCGCCGATGATGGCAAGGCGGCTGAATTGAGGAACGTCCGGCAGCACGTCATCCGAATCGATAACGCCAGGAAGGTTTATGCCGGGAATGGGTGGGCGTGCGGGATACGAGCCTGCGGCAATGATTACGTCATCGCCGACAAGTTCGCAAGACGACCCATCCGGACAGCTCACCGAAACAACACCGCCCGCGCAAACTCTTGCGCGCCCGCGCACGAGCGTGACGGCATTAGCTGAAAGCAAGCCCTCCACGCCGCTTCGCAGCCGGACAGACACGTCCTGGGTGCGCTTTCGCAGAGCCGCCCAATCTACATGAGCACGGCCTACCTCCACGCCGAACAGCCGGGCTTTGCCAATGCCGTCAATGAGTTCGGCGGCATGCAGGATGGTTTTCGCGGGGATACACCCGCGATTCAAGCAGGTACCGCCCACATCGGCCATCTCAACAACGGCGCAGGAAAGTCCGAGCTGAGCTGCCGTGATGGCTGCAACGTAGCCACCCGGACCGGCACCCACAACGACAACTTGAAAACGCTCCATGTCTATCCTTCCGATTCATGAACAATGCGTCTTGCTAAGGTGCGCCCACATGCGCTCACGTATATGTTAATCGTCGCGTTAATCGTCGCCCTTGTTCGTGTCGGCATCCCCTGCATCCCCTGCATCCCCTGCATCCCCTGCACTCTCGCCAGCCGAAAGCTCTAAACGCGCAAGAGAGGCGATATCGGCCCAACAGGAAGCAAGAGCTGCATCCGCACACGTTGCGGCCCGCTCAAGAAGCACCGAGGCAACTGAGACAGGCTCATAGAGGCTGCCGCGCAGCGCGGCGGCAACGGCAGGCGCAAGATCGGCATCCAGCGCATCGCTGTAGACACGCGCCTGGGCAATGCGCCCACCCTTGACATCAAGTTCTACATCCACCCCACCCCACACAAAGCGCCCGCTAAAGCGATGCTCAAAGGGCCGCGACGCACCAAGTCGCCACTCCCGAGACTCAAAGTGCGCACGCTCGCCTGCAATATAGGACGCGTCAAAGCGCTCATTCGCAAAAGGAAGAGCGGATATCCCACATACGCATTCGCAGGAGGCCACAACGGCATCGGCAAGCGCCTCCGTTGTGAGGCCATCCACAAGAT
Source organism: uncultured Slackia sp. (assembly GCA_964560045.1). Lineage (GTDB taxonomy): Bacteria > Actinomycetota > Coriobacteriia > Coriobacteriales > Eggerthellaceae > Slackia. The sequence goes on along the minus strand of CAZLKG010000031.1, from coordinate 5,405 downwards.
CTGAAAGATTGCGGACGCGCGAGCGCACGGAGGTAACCCCTTTGGCAGCGAGCTTGCGCTTGTCGGGGCGCAGCCAGCGGGAAAGGGCATCGGTATCGACATTGACCATGAGCGTCGCGTGCTGGCAGACGACATTGCCATGCTTCCACAGAGCCATCCCCGAGAACTTTGCGCCGTCTATCGCGAGATCGTTTCGCCCACTCACCGCCGCATCAATACCACATGAGCGCACCGCGCCTACAAGCGCTGTGGCGTTTGCGGACTCATCAAGTTCGTGGGTGCGGGCGAGAAAAGACACGTTGAGGTTGCCAAGGTCGTGATATACCGCACCACCCCCTGACCTCCGGCGAGCAACATGGCCGCCACTCGCCTCAAATGCCTCAACAAGACATTCACGCCAGGCGTTTTGGTTGCGCCCAATGACAATCGTGTGATCGTTTTTCCAAAGGTAGACAATAAGCTCCGCCGAACGCACGGTGCGCGCAAGCGCCATTTCAATCGCAAGGTTTTCAAAAGGATCGGTACCTTGAGATCTGAAGATGGAAAGCATCTGAGGGGTGGACATCTCTCCGTTATCCCTCAATCTTAGCAGCTTGCCAGCGCACAACGGGAGAGCGCGCCGCCCTTACCTCATCCGGACGACCAACACTGGTTGTGTGGGGAGCACCTTTGAGGATTGAGGGATCGGTATGCGCTTCCTCCCAGATCTGAAGCAGGGCATCCGCCGCTGCGTCAAGGGTCTCCCGACTTTCGGTCTCGGTCGGCTCCACCATAAGTGCCTCATGTACGATAAGGGGGAAGTACATCGTGGGCGGATGGATACCGAAATCGAGCAAGCGCTTGGCCACATCAAGCGCCGTCACACCCGTCTGTGCTTTAAGCGGTTGTGCGTCGATGACGAACTCATGCATGCACGGGCCATCGGTCGCAATCGTATAGCTGCCTTCGAGCTTAGACTTGAGATAGTTGGCATTCAGCACGGCGCTTCGGGCAGCCTCAGGGATGCCCTCACGCCCAAGCGTCATGATGTAGGCAAGCGCACGCAACACCACACCCACGTTGCCGTGGAAAGAACGCATACGCCCGATGGAACGTTCAGGAGTGTAAAGCTCAAAGCCTGCCTCGCCGCGACGCACGATAGGAGAGGGCAAAAACGGGGCAAGAAAACTCTTGCATCCCACAGGACCCGAGCCCGGTCCACCGCCGCCGTGAGGCGTGGAAAAGGTCTTGTGTAGATTCACGTGCACAACATCAAAACCCGCATCCCCCGGACGAACGATCCCCATGACGGGGTTGAGGTTAGCGCCGTCGTAATAGCACAGCCCACCCGCCTCATGCACGATGCTACAGATCTCAAGGATGTTCGGATCGAAGATTCCCAAGGTGTTGGGATTCGTGAGCATGAGACCGGCCGTTTTAGGGCCAACGGAGGCGCGTAGGGCATCGAGATCAACACCGCCCTTATCATCGGAGGGAATGCTCACAGACGTGAATCCCGACATGGTGACGGAGGCGGGATTGGTGCCATGGGATGAGTCGGGCACGATGATCTCGACTCTCTCATCCTCACCCCTATCACGATGATAGGCTCGAATAAGCAAAAGACCGGCATACTCGCCGTGCGCGCCGGCAGCCGGTTGCAAGGTCACCGCATCCATTCCGGAAATCTCAGCGATAGCATCCTGTGTCATAAGCATCGCTTCGAGCATACCCTGGACGGTCGAGTCCGGCTGAAGGGGATGCAGCTCTGAGAATCCGGGCAGCTGGGCTACCTCCTCATTGATGCGCGGGTTGTACTTCATCGTGCAGGATCCGAGAGGATAAAAGCCGTCGCATACACCGAAAGCCTCATCGGCAAGACGGTTGTAATGGCGATCAAGATCAACCTCGGCTACTTCGGGCAGAGACGGTGGCTCATTGCGCATAAAGCGCGTATCAGGTGCGGCCTCGGACACATCACAGGCGGGCAGCTGGGTGCAGGTGCGACCCGGACGCGAGATTTCGAAAACGAGCTGCATCTAGACCACCTCCTTTACGAGCGCTGCAAGCGCGTCGATCTGATCCTTTGAGTTCATCTCGGTGGCGCACCAAAGCATGCCGCCATCAAGGGGCAAACCGGAAAGCACGCCGCGCTCAGCAAGACGCGATTCAAGATCGTGCGGATCTATCGGAGAGGTCAGGACAAACTCGTTGAAAAACGGTCGGTCGAAAAGCGGCTCGAAACCATCAATGGCGCACAACCGATCGGCGAGATAGTGAGCCTTGGAGTATGAAAGCCTTGCTGCCTGGGCTAGGCCGACAGGGCCCATGGCTGCAAGGTAGGCACCTGCCGCCAGTGCGCACAGCGCCTCGTTCGAGCATACATTCGAGGATGCCTTCTCGCGGCGTATGTGCTGCTCTCGCGCCTGGAGCGTGAGCACGAAGGCACGGTTTCCCTTGTCATCGTGTGTCTGACCCACAATGCGACCCGGAAGTTTGCGCATGAGCGACTTTGTACACGCCATCATGCCTAGGTAAGGGCCGCCGAAGGAAAGCGAAAGCCCCAAGGATTGCCCCTCGGCAACACCTATGTCGGCACCGAGATCTCCCGGAGCAGCGAGGATGCCAAGGGAAACCGGATCGCAGGACACTATCGCCTTTGCCCCTAGGTCATGAGCCGCCTTGATAAGTCCCGGAACATCTTCGAGTACACCAAAGAAATTCGGCTGCTGCACAATTACGCAGGCGGGCGAGCTGCCCGCCACACCGGCAAGGGCAGCCGGGTCGGTGGCACCGTCTTGTACGGGAGTTTCGATAACCTCAATGCTGCGGCTCTCGCAATAGGTGCGCAGCGTCTCGCGCACGTGAGGATGCACCGCTCCGGAAACAACAACGGAGTTTCTTGTGCGGCTTACGCACATGAGTGCGGCCTCGGCTGCCGCCGTGGCACCGTCGTAGACGCTCGCGTTGGAGGCGTCCATCCCAAAAAGCTCGCAGACCATCGTCTGATACTCAAAAATTGACTGGAGCACGCCCTGACTTACCTCGGCCTGATAGGGCGTATAGGCGGTGGAAAGCTCCTCCTTGCCAATAACGCTTTTCACTATTGCAGGAATATGGCGCCTGTATGCCCCCGCCCCGCGAAATACCGAGCGAAACACGGTGTTTTTCGAGGCAAGATCCGAGAACGCCTCACGTATCTCAAGTTCGCTTTTGCCCTCGGGTAAATCGAGAGCACGCCCGCGCACCTCTGGAGGCACAGCGGCATACAGATCATCTATTGAGGCAGCACCGATGGCTGAGAGCATATCGGCACGCTCAGAAGCAGTGGAAGGAAGGTATCCGCCCATGGCGCTAGCCTTCGCAAATTGCTTGATAGGCGGCAAAGTCCATAAGATCGTCACCCTCGGTCGGGTTTTCCATACGCACAAACCATGCACCGTAGGGGTCTTCATTTACGAGGGCGGGATTGTCAAGTAATTCCTCGTTGACCTCAACGACGGTGCCTGATACGGGGGAATTAACCTCTGATACGGCCTTGACGGACTCCACTTCGGCGAATGCCTCACCGGCAACAAATTCATCGCCCACCTCGGGCAAGTTCACGAACACGATATCGCCGAGCTCGCTTTGCGCATAGTCAGTCAGGCCCACGGCGGCACAATCGCCGTCGATTTCAGCCCATTCGTGAGTTTCGGTATAACGAAGGTTCTCAGGGGTTCCCATACTGCATTCCTTTCGATCGCAGCGCCGCAGCGCATCTTGCCATAGTCATCTTGCTAAAGTGTCATGACCGCAGTGTCATGAGGGTGGGTTGTTTGTGTGGCACACCCCAAAGCGCGCCCGTGCGCACAGGTGCGTGCACGGAGCCTCAAAGACCCATCGGCATCCGCGCAATGTGCCCTATGTACGTGGGCGCTTGTAGAAGGGAAGCTCTACGACCTCGCATGCAATGCGCCGCCCGCGCACATCGGCCTCTACCGCATCGCCTACCACCACCGATCCGGCGTCTACGAGCGCCATTGCGCAGGCGCGCTTGAGATGCGGCAGCATGGTGCCGGATGTAGTGCGCCCGATAAGTGTGCCGTCTGATCCGTACACATCGGCACCGTCGCGCACGATACCGCGCCCTGTGACCGCAAGCCCAATGCGCTCTCGTGCGGGACTACCCTTCGCAACTATCGCGTCACGCCCGATGAAGTCGTGTGCTTTGAGCTTCACGCCAAAGCCAAGCCCCGCCTCCAGCGGATCCACCGTCTCATCCATCTCGTGGCCGTAAAGGGGCATAGCCGCCTCAAGGCGCAGAGTGTCGCGCGCGCCAAGGCCACAGGGAAGCGCTCCCGCTGCAACTAAGGCATCCCACATCGCGCATGCATCCTCAGGGGCGCAATAGATCTCAAATCCGTCCTCGCCGGTATACCCGGTACGTGAAACCAAACACGTACATCCGGCAAGGGTCACGTTTTCAATGAAGGAGTAGTACTTTTCGGGCAAAGCCGAAACGCCGGCAGCCTCCATAACGCGCACCGCATGAGGACCCTGCACGGCAATTTGTGCCACCTTATCGGAGACATCTTGCATCGTGGCACCTGAGGTCAAATGCTCGGCACACCAGGCAGCATCTTTGTCCTTATTGGCCGCGTTCACCACCACGAGAAACGAGGTCTCCCCGCGACGATACACAATCAGATCGTCAAGCATGCCGCCGTCATCCTGGCACAGCGCCGCATAGCGGCACCGTCCTGGTGTCAGACTGTCGAAATCGTTGGTAAGGAGGCGATGAAGTGCGTCTTTGGCTCCCTCTCCCTCAAACAAAAGCTCGCCCATATGGGACACGTCAAAGATGCCGCAGGCCGTACGAACAGTCTCATGCTCTACGGAAAGACCCGTTGCGCGGTATTCGACGGGAAGCTCGAAACCGGCGAAGGGAACCATCTTGCCTCCGGCCTTCACGTGTGCGTCGTACAGAGGTGTTTTTTGTTGCACCACTGCTCTCCTTTCAAATTGTCGGAAACGGTTTGGCGGGCGTAAGTTCAACAGACACGAGAAGGGCACAGGAGCCGCCCCTCCCAAAGAATGTCAAGGCGGACTTTGCGCCTACTCGATCAAGAGCTTCGCTATCTGCACAGCGTTGGTGGCGGCACCTTTGCGAATCTGATCACCAGAGCACCACAGAGTAAGTCCAAAAGCTCCCTGCGGTGCCGAGATATCCTTGCGCACACGACCTACATAGATGAGATCCTGATCGGTAGTATCGAGCGGCATGGGATATGCAAGCGTTGTCGGATCATCCACGAGCTTCACGCCCGGAGCCGCCATAAGCGCCTCGCGTGCGGCTTCAACACTCACCTCGCGCTCAAACTCAAGCGTAATGCTCTCGGAATGCGAGCGCATCACGGGCACGCGCACGCAGGTGCAGTTCACGC
>CAZLKG010000030.1:0-13262 GCA_964560045.1 uncultured Slackia sp. | reverse complement strand
CCTCTACAATCTCGAGGCTGGCCAGTTCTCCCTCCGCGCTTTTTTTAGTCCTTCGTGTGCGGTTGAGGCCGCCTTCGCGCTCACGCAGCTCGCGGGAAAGAGATAGGGCGCGTTCTTTCGCTGTAGCATAAGCCAGCTTCGCCTCCGAAAGCCGTGCGGATATCCTCTGCTCCTTATCGTGGAGTACACTACGCTCACTCGTGAGCTCATGGAGGCGACCGTCAAGCTCACCTCGGGCCTGCTTGGCGGCATCTGCGACCTCAGTAAGTTCGGCGATACGCGGCTCAAAACGGGTTAGCTCCGCATCATTTTTGGCGATATCGGCCTCGATCCGAGAGATTGTGGCCTCCAGTACACCCACACGCCTCTCAAGGCGTTCACGTTCCGCTTCTGCGCTTTCATAGGCACCCTTGCGTTGGGCATAGGTACGCGAGAGTTCCAGGTTTTTTGCACGCTTGCTCTCAAGTTCGATATCGCAGCGCTTGACTTCGGATTGGGCATGCTCAAGCAGGGTTGCCGCCTGCGCATCTTCCTTTTGTAGGCGCGCCAAGGCTCGCTCACGCGCCAGAACACCACCGTCATCCGAGGTTCCCGTGTGCAGAGATACCTTGGCACCGGGTATGACTACCCCTCCGTCAGGACAGGCGATACGCTCGCCGCTAAGACCATCGTTTAAGCGCGCAAGCGCCTCGTTGAGATCCGGTACAAGCACCACGTCTCCCAAGAGCGCTTCAAGCGTGCCCGAAAGAGCCTCGGGATATTCGAGCCTGTCAAGCAGGCGGTTGTTCCCGGAATCACAGGGGCGCGAAGGTGTCATCGTGGACACGAGAATGGAGACGGTTCCGTGTCTTCCCGATTCGAGAAGACCTTGGAGTATTCGCTTTGCCCCTTGGAGGTCTTTGGAGCAATAGCTTGAAAGATCCTCACCTAAAAGGCGCTCGACTATTCCCTCGAGCTCTTGCGGTGCCTTGATGAGTTCGGACAAGGGACGCGCGCATGGATCCATCTCTGTAGCATTTTCGGCGATCCAGGATGAGGCATCGTTTTTTTTCCGCATGTGGCGGTTAATTTCCTCCAAGGCCGCAATCTCACCCTCGATACGCTGCTTTTCTTTGAGGGCAGCTTCACGGTTCGCTTGGGCTTGAAGATGCACCTCTTCCAAGGCGGATACCTCCTGAGTGGAGGCGTGGGTCTCACTCCGAAGCCTTTCGAGCTCTCCGGCCCCTTCATCGAGGGTTTTGCACTGTGCCACAAGAGCCTGGCGTGCCTGAGTCAGCTCCGCCTCTGCATCGGATCTTCTTGCTTCCAGGAGATTTTTGGCGCTCACCTGAGAGGCAAGGGCATCGCGCAGCCTGCCTTGTTCATGTTGAGCTTTCTCCATCTCACGCTCGCGCGCCCGCAACATCGCCTGGACGTCAGCAAGCTCCCTGTCGCATTTCTCGCGCGCCGATGAGGCCACGGACATCTGTGTGGTAAGTTCCTCCGCCTCGCCCAAAAACGCGTCTCGCAAAGCGCTCTGCTCATCAAGGCGCTCTTTGAGCCGCACACATTCATCGGAGAGGGAGGTAATGCGCTTTGCGGCGGCTGACGCTGTGCTTTGAGCCTGTTTGAGACGGCTGTCCACGGAGCGAGATTTTTCGGAGAGCACCATGTCACTCGATTCCAGGCGTTCCACCGCCATATGGAAACGACCCCGCTGCGCGGTAAGGTCACCCACGTACAGGCCCTTCTCTTGAAGAAGCAGCTGGAGCTTTTCAAGGCGCTCTTCGGCCTCTTTCACGCGGAACTTCTCCACATCGATGTTTGCCGCAGCCTCCCTCTCGCGAGCCGTGGCCGCCTCCCACTGAGCCTGCAGCGTGCGGAGGTCGTCTACGGCAAGTACCAAATCGAGGCGGGCAAGTTCGTCAGCCAGACGCTGGTAGGTTGCGGCACGCTGAGCCCTGCGTGCAAGCGGTTTGAGTTGGCGCTCCATCTCGGCGAAAACATCTTTCACGCGCCTTAGATGCTCATCCATAAGGGCAAGTTTGCGTGCCGAGCGGTTTTTGCGCTGCTTGTGTTTGAGGATGCCGGCGGCTTCTTCTATGAGGGAGCGGCGCTCTTCGAGCTTGCTGGTTAGAATTGCATCAAGATTGCCCTGGCTTATGATCGAATGGGTTCCGGCTCCCAAGCCCGTGTCGTGCAAAATGTCCAAAAAGTCCATGCGGCGTGCAGGGGCACCGTTGATGAGGTATTCGCTTTCCCCGCTGCGATACATACGCCGCGTAAGCGACACCTCACTGTAGTCCACAGGAAGCGTGCCGTCAGAATTGTCCAGCACGAGATCAACTTCGGCCACGGCGAGGCGTTTTCGCGCCGATGAACCGGAGAAGACAACGTCTTCCATGGCTTGGCCTCGCAGATTTTTGGCGTTGCGCTCGCCTAAGACCCATAAAACGGCATCGGCGATGTTGGATTTACCCGATCCGTTGGGCCCTACCACCGAGGTGATACCCGGCTCGAACATAAGAACAGAACGATCAGCGAAGGATTTGAAGCCTTTAAGAACGAGTGATTTGAGATACATCACCGCTCCCGAGACTTGCGTGCGAGCTTTTCTGCGGCCTTAGCCTGCGCCTGCGCTTCCTTTTCGGCCTTTGAGCGAGCCTTTGCCTCTGCCTTAACGCGGTTGCGCTCGGCTTTAAGTCTGGCCTTGACCTGCTTGTCGCTCTCAAAATCAAATTTGTCCAAGGCCGCCTTGGCGGCTTGACTCTCAGCTTCCTTTTTGGTGCGACCCATACCGCTGGCCAAAGCCTTCATATCTGCAAACACCTGGGAGATGAAGGTGCGGTCATGCGGCGGCCCTTGGGTCTCCACCAGCTTGTAGGTGGGAGTGATGCCTTCCTCTTGCAGCTTCTCCTGCAAGGCGCTTTTAGGGTTCTCAGGCTCGCTTGCCATATCGAGACTCATCTTAGGGATAAGGGTTCGGCTGACGAAGGTGTGCGCGCCCTCTATACCGGCATCGAGGAAGAGCGCAGCGACCACGGCTTCATAGACGTTTTCGAGGGCGGAGTGCAAACCACGCCGACCTGTTCCGCGCTCCGATGATCCGAAGACGATGATATCGGCAAAGCCCAGACGCTCGGCCACATTCGCGAGGCTTACGCCTGAGACAAGCGCGACCTTTATGCGCGTGAGACCTCCCTCATCAAGCTCGGGATAGGCGTGAAAGGCTTCGTTGGCCACGATGGAACCAAGGATGCTGTCTCCTAGAAACTCAAGTCGCTCGTAGCTGAACTTGACAGGACGACCCTCGGTAGCCGAAGGGTGGGTGATGGCGGCAAGGAGGATGTTCGGATTATTGAAGCGGTAATCCAAAATCTCCTGGGCCAATTCGAGCTTTTTACGTTGTTCTGGCGAAATTTCGGTCATCGGCCCACCGCTTCCGCAATGTGTTCGGTCACATGGTTGCCTATAACGCTGGCGGTCGCATGCACACCATTTTTGATGGCGGTGGGATTACTCGATCCGTGACCCACAAGGCACGCTCCTTTGACCCCGAGAAGGGGAGCACCGCCGTAGGTGTCGGCACTCACGCGCTTCACAAGTAATTTGAGATCACCCTTAATGGTAAGCGCTCCCAATTTGGTAACCAGCGAGCCTTTGAATATCTCTTTAAGGGTCTTGAAGAGAGTCTTTGATGTGCCTTCGATGGTTTTCAGAACGACGTTGCCCGTGAAGCCATCGGTCACAATCACATCAAAATTGGCGGGGAGGATATCGTTGCCCTCGGCGTTGCCCGCAAAGTTGGACACCTTCTCCTTCATGAGAGCGAAGGCTTGCTGAGCGAATTGGGATCCCTTCGTTGTTTCCGAGCCGATGTTGAGCAGAGCCACGCGTGGATTTTCAATTCCCACCACCTTCTCTGCGTAGATGGAAGCCATCTGGGCGAACTGAACGAGATATTCGGGCTTGCAGTCGGCGTTAGCCCCGATGTCGGATATAACAACAGGGGATTCAGGCGAAGGTATGACGCTACACAGAGCCGGTCGCGCCACCCCCTTGATGCGTCCTATCACGAGCGTAGCTGCAGCCAGACACGCACCGGTAGATCCGGCGGAAAAGAATCCGTGAGCCTTTCCCTCTTTGACAAGACGGCATCCCACGACGATGGATGAGTCCTTTTTTCTACGCACAGCTTCGGCGGGATGCTCATCCATCGCGATGATCTCTGTGGTCGCCTGAGCGGTGCAGCGCGTATGGGTGGCGGCAAAGGGTTCCACCACATCGGCAGATCCCACCAAGATGATTTCAAGATTGGTATCTTCTTTCAAGGCGAGCGCAACGCCTTCAAGCACAACGGAAGGAGCATTGTCACCACCCATGGCATCTACTGCCACGATAATGCGTTCAGAGCCAGGCATCTTCTTCCTTTCAATCATCATTCTGCGAGAGGCGGGCTGCAATCCATTAAAGGAGTACATGGCGCGCTACCGAAACGCCTTGGCACGCGGATGTTTTGGTGACACGACGCATTGCCCCGAATACACAAATTGCCGACTCAAGAGCCGGCAATAATCACATGAACCGCTTGATTCAAGGGTTATTCGGTCTCGAGAACCTCGCGCCTACCATAGTAACCGCAATTGCCGCACACGCGATGCGGAAGTTTCACCTCGCCGCACTGGGGACACACAGAACGGGAAGGAGCAGCGACAACGCTGTTGGCGCTACGGCGGGAATGGGTGCGGGCACGACCGGTCTTGCGCTTGGGCACTGCCATGGTTTTTCTTCTCCTTTATCCTTCAGCCCTCCGAGGGCCGAATATGGCTCTCCTAAAAACATGCGACAGGGCATGGTATCAAACACGGAAAAGCTACGCAAGTTGCCCCCCGCAAGTCTGCATGGAAATTCAGTGCCTTTGCACATGACGTGCCTCCCATAAGCCATCCTTTAGGCTACCGTTAGGAGCGAGACATCGAAAGCACCATACAATCTTGCCTAGGAATCGATATGACCGACGCATCTATGCCGCTTGAAGTGGCCGAAGGTATCCACCTCATAAGGGTTCCCCTTCCCAATAATCCCCTCAAATCCGTTAACTCATACCTCATAGAAGATGATGAGCGACCCCTCATCATAGATGTGGGGTTTTCCCACCCCGACTGCGAGCGGGCTCTGCGTAAGGGACTCTCTTTTTTTGACTTGACCTTCGAAGACGTGGATATTTTGTTCACCCACAGCCATCCCGATCATACGGGTTGCCTTGAGCGCATCTACAGCGAGAAGATGAGACTATTCGCGCACATGCACTCCTTCATGGAGGCACGCACGCGCACAGCCATACAGAGTCGCACCTATCTGCCCCTCGTGAATGCCATCTATGAGGACGCACAGAGCCGCCGTCAGCATCACGTGAGACAATCTCTGTCAAGCGAACTCATCCCGCTGAGAGAGGACTATCCCCTCACCTATATCAAGGAGGGCAAAACGCTTAAGCGCGGAGTCTATCGCTTCCGTGTGGTGGAAACGCCCGGCCACGACCTGACGCATATCTGCCTTTATGACCAAGAAAGGCGCCTTCTTGTTTCGGGAGATCATGTCCTTGAACGCATCACGCCCAATATCTCTTCGTTTTTCTTGGAAACCGACGATCTGCAGGATTTTCTGGACAGCCTTGACAAGGTACGCGACCTTGATGTCGATTTGGTTCTGCCCGGCCACGGCAATGCCTTCTCGGGGCTTGCGCGTCGCGTGGACGAACTCAAAGCGCACCATGACAGACGCCTCTCTGAAATGAAATCCATCGTTAAAGAAGGCCATCACGACCTCATAGCCATAACCGCCCATGCCCGCTGGAAATATCCAAACTGGCATTCCTGGACAGTGCAGCAAAAATTTTTCTCGCTGGGTGAGACACTTGCACATCTCGTACACGCGGTACACTTAGGTGCACTCAAAATGACCATTGAAGGAGCCGCTGTGGAGTTCGATTTGGCCGATTAAACGTACAGCCTTGTTCCCTTATCTCTCGCCGTCTCAACGAGATACCACCGGCTGCCCGGGATCGGCTCAGGCAGATGAAGGAAACCGGCGTGAGGGCAACTATCAAACGAGTTTGAGATCTTGAAGCGCGGCAAAGGGGTTGTCGGGCTTGATGCCGTCTTCTTGCTGCGGCCTTGACGGAGAACATTTGCAGCGCTCTTCATTGAGGTTGGCACCACAGTGGGAGCAGATGCCTGCGCAGTCTTTCTTGCACACTGCAACGATCGGCAGCTCTACGAAAATGGCGGCCATTATCAAGGGTTCAAGATCGATGCGGTTGTCCTCAGGCAGGATATCGAAATCGTCTTCTTCCGCCTCACGGGGGGCGCTCACGTCGCCCTCAATAAGAAAATAGCCCTCTATCTCACCTTGAATATCAAAGGAAACCTCCCCAAGGCAGTGCGCGCAAGAGGTGAGAAGCACGCCTGACACCGATCCTGTTATCAGAAATGCTCCGCCCACATTGGACACGACGACCTTCCATGAAAAGGGGCGAGCGGCAACATAGGAATCGGACATGAAATCGAAAGGATCCACTTCGATTTCCCCCGCATACGAAGAACTCTTCGCCAGCGCGAAGAGTTCAGCAGGAATCTCTATGAGCAAACTCTGCGTCATCGATTGATGCCCTGATTATTCAGACGCTCGCGGCAGCGGCGAACACTGGTAATGAGTGTATCAAGGCTCTGCTCGACATGTCCAAACACCTGATCGGCATAATCCTCAGCACCGGAGCGGGTCTGACGCTCGAGATCGCGAGCATCGGACATGATGGCATCGGCCTGCTGCTGGGCGATGCGCACAATCTCCTGTTCGCTGGCGATGGTCATGGCCTGGCTGCGCGCATCCTCAACAAGACGGGAGCTTTCGGCTTCGGCATCGTCGAGAAGACTCTGGCGCTCGCGCACGATCTGGCGTGCTTGAGAAAACTCTCCCGGGAAGGTGTCCTTGATCTCATCCATGATCTCGAAGGCCGCCGTTATATCGACCTGGCGGAGGTTGCTCTTGCCAAAAACCGGCTTGGAATCCTCAAGAAGGATGGCAAGCTCATCAATGAGTCCGAGAACTCCTGTTTCGTCCATTTCTTCCCTTTCGTGATGCCTCGCCTGTGTCGCAAAGCGCCTGCGTGAGCGCCCGTAGCGACTCAGATACACCGTTTAATGATATGCATATCACCACTTAAGTTTAGCATGAAAAACGTTTCTTCAATGCTTTTTCCACACCGGGGGGCACCAGATCCGCTACGTTTCCGCTATAGGAGGCTATTTCGCGTACGATCGAACTGGAGAGGTACATGTATTCCGGCGGTGACATGATAAAGATCGTCTCTATATTTTTGTTAAGTCGATAGTTGGCGGCGGTCATCTGGAACTCGTATTCGAAATCAGTGATGGCGCGCAAGCCTTTGACCACTACATTGGCGCCGATGCTTTCGGCAAAATGCACGAGAAGATCATCGAAGGAAATCACCGAGACGTTACCCAGAGCAGACGTAGCCTCGCGCACGAATCCTCTGCGCTCTTCGGGTGAGAACAGCGGGCCGTTGGGTCCCTTACCAGTTGACGCCGCCACCCCTACAACCACTTCGTCAAAGATCTGAGAAGCGCGCGTGATGACATCGAGATGCCCGTTGGTAACGGGATCGAAGGTGCCAGGCACCAGCGCCTTTTTCATGCTCTCTCCTTCCGAGAAGACCGCTGCTGCGCCAGCGGTGATGATGCGGCCTGCAGGGTGCCCAAACCCCCATCGTGTACTCAAGGAGCGCAGAAGCACTCGTTTCGCGAAAAACCCAAAAGGTCAATTGCAGTGCCGCCGAACCGCTTGGTGGTAAGTATATCCATCCGAGACCCCCTTAGGTCAAGAAAGGATGCGATATCGAGCGAGGCGGAATGCTCGTAACTGATCACGGCGCCCTCTGAGAGTTTTCCCGCAGCTTCAAGAATGCAGGCTAGCTCCAGTACCGCTTTTGGGTCATAGGCGTAAGGCGGATCGAGAAACACCACGTCATAGGAATGATTCCCAAAGACGGGCGGATTTTTCATGACGTCTGACTTGAAGACCCGCGCCTTTTCGGAGGGAATCTTGAGTGCGGCTATATTCGCACGAAGTGCTTCTAGGGCTAAGCGATCTTGCTCGAAGAAATGAGCAGCGCAGGCACCCCGCGAGATACACTCTATTCCCAAGGCTCCGCTTCCTGCAAATGCATCAAGTACATGGGCACCCTCAAAGGATCCTCGCGCGCTTTGGAGGGCGCTCATAAGCGCTTCTTTCACGCGAGCGGCGGTGGGGCGCGCTCTGTCGCCTTTGGGGGCTTTAAGCAAACGACCTCGGTAGCTGCCGGCTATGACCCTCATGCATCATTCCTCTCAATGGGGTTAACGGTTTCTTGTTTTTGGGCGATGCTCTTCGGCGAAGATGGCATCGGATTCGTGGTAGAGAAGGTTCACCCAAGCCTGCTCGCCTTCGGGATCCTCATCTACAATAGCACGGGCATCATCATGGGCAGCCTCTATGATGGCGGCATCTCGCGCCACATTCACTACCTTGAGCGCTGAGGCTCCGTGCTGCCGGTTGCCCAAAATGTCTCCCTCGCGGCGAAACAGGAGGTCGTACTCGGCGAGCTCAAAACCGTCATCGGTGCCCTCCATGGCCGAAAGCCTGGTAAGAGCCGCCTCATTTGAGGTGGCAGCAATGAGGTAGACTTCGCCGGGAAGCTCGCCTCGACCCACACGGCCACGGAGTTGGTGGAGTTGGGAGAGGCCAAAGCGATCAGCATCCTCGACTATCATGACGGTGGCGCGCAATACGTCCACGCCCACCTCAATCACCGTAGTGCACACCAAAACGTCTAAGGCTGCGGCGCGAAACTCCTCCATCACCCGCTTTTTCTCTTCGGACTTCATGCGTCCGTGCAAAAGACCCACTCGATATTCGGAGAAGGTTTTGGCCTGGAGAAACGCTGCTTCGGCCTCGGCAGCCTTGACATCTGAAGTCACCATATCAAGGTCCGATTCAATAAGCGGTTCGGCTCCGTCGAACTCGTCGTCAGAAGATGAGAACTTGCGAGATGAGGACTTGTGCTCTCCGGAATCCCCAGATCGTTTCTTGCCCACCAGCGGGCATACAATATAGACCTGCTCTCCCCTCTCGCAGGCGGCAAGTGCAGCGTCATAAGCGATACCCCTCTCGCGAAAGCCCAAAACCTTGGTGGTACGCGGCGGACGATCGAAGGGTACCGTACGCAAATACGACAGAGACAGAGAGCCGTAGAGTGTCAACGCCAGCGAACGCGGAATGGGCGTTGCGGTCATGAGCAGCACGTCAGGACATCTTCCCTTGCGCGCCAGCGCCGCTCTCTGCTCCACACCAAAGCGCTGCTCCTCATCAATCACCACGAGAGCGCATTGCCTGCAGCGCACGTCGTCCTCAATAAGCGCATGCGTGCCAAAAGCCACCGTGATACTTCCGTCCGCCAGACCCTCAAGCGCAGCGCGTCTCTCTTCAGGGGAGGTGGATCCGGTTAAAAGCGTCCAAGTGATTCCTGCAACGTCAAGCAGAGGGCCCAAGGCGGAGGCGTACTGAGTGGCAAGCACTTCGGTTGGGCCCATCATGAGGGCCTGAAAGCCCGAATCGGAGGCTGCGGCTAAAGCATGGGCCGCCACGATAGTCTTTCCGGTTCCCACATCACCCAAAAGCATATGCTCCATGCGCACGGGTTTACGCATACGGGAAAGGATGTCGTCTACGGCAGCGCGCTGGTCGCCGGTGAGCGCAAAGGGTAGTGCCCTGCGCAGCGCTTGGAGAGCCGAACCTTCCACATTGAAGGAGTACACCGGTGCGCCCCTGCGATCCGCAGATGACTTTCTCATGAGAAAGATTTCGAGAAGCAGCACCTCTTCATACGCAAGACGCCGCCTTGCTTGTGTGACCTCATCCATAGATACGGGAAAATGCACAGCTCGCCATGCGGTATTGCGGGAGTAGAGGCGGTATTTCGATCTCAAAGAGAGCGGAAGCGGATCGTAGAGAGGTGCAACAGCAAGCGCATTTTTCACCAAACGCCTTATCTGACCTGAGGAAACACGTTCCGTAGCCCCATACACCGAGACGATGCGCCCCTGTGCGGCCTCATCCTCATCAAGCCGATCCAAAAATGGCATCGTCATGCGTTTGAAGCCGTAATTGAACTCCACCTCCCCTGCTACGCTTACCCGCATGCCAGGCACAAGGCTCTTGGCAATCCAAGGCTGGCGGAAGAAGGTGGCTATGAGTGTGCCCGTATCGTCCACCAGCGTGATCTCACTCAGATCGAGGTTAGGTCTGGGATGTTTTACCTGAGCCTCATACACCGTGGCAACGACGGTGGCCCTCTCGCCTATCCGAGCATCGGCAATGCTGCTAAGGCGCGACATATCGAGATAGCGCCTTGGATAGTGCACTATCAGGTCACGTACCGTATGTATTCCCATAGAAGATAAGGCCGTCGCCCTTGTCGAGCTGACCCCTGCGACGCACGATACGGGCGCGTTTAGAGCAAGGGTTGCAGAAAGGCGGTCGGACATGAAGACGCAGGTTCTTATTCAAGGGAGAAGATTACGGGATAGAGAGCCTGTTCTCCGCGATGCGCATCAATCTCAAGGTCATCATAGGCATCCTTGATACACGCCACCAAGGCATCCAACTCTTCGTCGGAAAACTGTTCTCCGGCAAGCATCGTGCAGGTGTCGGCAGCCTCAGCTTCCATGATGTCAAAGAGTTTGAGTACGACGCTTGAGATGTCGGCTCCAACAGCTTCCAGGGAACCATCGGCAATGCCAATGACATCACCCTCTTTTATTGGATTGCCATGGGCATCCTTGGCGTCTTTGATGGCGCGGGTGACCTCACCGGTCTTCACGTCAGCATAAGCCTCGGTCATAGAGCTAACGTTTTCATCAAGCCCCGCATCGGGATCAAATCCGAAAAGGGCGCTGAATGCCTGGGGGACGCTGGTGGTGGGAACCACCGCGCAGGGTTTCTCAGACACCTCAACACAAGCCTGAGCGGCCATGATGATGTTTTTATTGTTGGGTAAAATAATCACGGAATCGGCGGCGACTTTGTTTACCGCTTCAAGAAGGTCGGCGGTTGAGGGATTCATGGTTTGACCGCCGGATACGACCACATCAGCACCGAGGGATTCGAGTATCTTGGCATTGCCCGACCCGCAGGAGACACAAACCACCCCGAGTGGCTTGTGAGGGGCCTCAGCCTCAGCTTCCAGTTTTTCGGTGCGCTCCTGGCTCTGGAGTGGCATATTGTGGATATGAACCTCGGAAACCTGGGAGTCATGGGCAAGAAACCAGCCTAGAACCTGGTCAGGGCGGTTGGAATGCACGTGAACCTTGAAGTTGGGATGCGTGCCCACCATAAGGTCGCAATCGCCCATCGTGGACAAAAATTCCTTGGCAGCCTCTACGTCAACCGTAGAGGAATGAACCAAAAACTCGGTGCAGTAGCGGTAGCGCGAGCCCTCCCAGTCGTTGATCTGCTCGATTTCAACCTTGGGGGCAGGTCGCGATAGTGCCATAGCATCGCCCTTGAAGGCGGACGTGCCGGTGAGCGAGGCAGTGAAGGCGTCTATCAGGATAGCCAAGCCGAAACCGCCCGCATCCACGACCCCGTTCTCTTTGAGGACACTCAAGAGCTCAGGTGTGCGTTGAACCGAGGCGTAGGCTTCAGTGACCAGAGAGTCGAGTGCGTCTTCAAGGGAGAGCTTCTTTTTGCGAGCCTTTTTCGCCGCTGCGGCGACATCTTTTACAACGGTGAGGATGGTGCCCTCCACAGGTTTGCGAACAGCCTGGAAGGAGACCTCGACGGCGCGAGAGAAACAGGCGTCTAAGGATTCCGTAGAAAAATCTTTTTGCCCCTCACAACCCTCGCACAAACCACGGAGGATCTGCGAGGTGATGACACCGGAATTTCCACGCGCACCCATGAGCGCACCGGTGGTTATGGCTTTTCGGATATCAACATCGTTGGAGCCGATGGGGAGGCGGGCAATATTGTCCAGTACCATCTGCATGGTGAGCGACATGTTGGTGCCGGTGTCACCATCAGGAACGGGGAATACGTTGAGACGGTTCACTTCCTCCTTGCGCTCAGAAAGCGCATTGGAGGCGGCGGCGATGGCGTTGAGCACGTCGTTGGTCGTATAGCTGGTCATTTCCTCGCGTTCTCCTCCACAGATCGGTGCTACCTGCGCACCTTGATGCCTTGAACATGCACTTCGATGCCATCGAGGGGCACCTGCGCGTATTCGGTAAGTACGTAGCTCACGTTGTCAATGAGGTTTTGGGAGACGGCGTTGATGTTGGTGCCGTATTCAACCACGACATAGAGATCAACATGAACGCCGGAATCGGTAGTTGTCACCACGATGCCCCTACGGAGGCGGTTTGTAGGGATAACCTTGGTGATTCCATCCTGGAGAGTAGGCGTGGCCATGCCCACGACTCCATAACATCCGAGAGCCGCATTGCCAGCCAGATCGGCGAGCACGTCATTGGAAACATGGAGATTGCCGGGGATCTGCTCGGACATAATTCCTGGTCCTTTCTCTCCGTTGCCTCGAATATCGCTGAGAGCATCGAACGTGAGATGGTGCGCACCTGCTGGCATATTCAGGCATTGTATCGAATTTCAAAAAAACGACCTTCAAGGGGGTGACCAGAGAGCGAGACATCCTTGAGAGATATACGGCAACATCTGATGCACCTTTCGGGTGTTGTCCAAGTATAGCCCAAAAGACCTCCGATTCGCTCCGGTAGCCCTCCCAGGGCGAACCGTGCACCAAAAAAGCCCGCCTAAGCGGGCCTTACAGTCGGATACGAGCGATTACGCACGAGTGACCTTACCGGCCTTCAGACAACGCGTGCACACATGCTTTCTTACTACCCGAGCACCCTCACGCACGGTGACCTTCTGGACATTCGGGCGAAACATGCGGTTGGTGACGCGATGAGAATGGCTAACACTGCGCCCCGCATGCGGCGTTTTCCCGCAAATTTCGCAAATCTTAGACATGGCTGATCACTCCGTTACTCTTCAGATGATTATCTGGACATTCGCGCAAAAAAGCCCGAACACTATAGCACACCCCTCATACGCATACAACAATCCGTTCCAAAAGAAAGACCTCCATACGCAAATCGTCCTGATGTCCTTGATGTGGTGCCTCCTGATGTGGTGGAAATCGGGTC
>CAZLKG010000029.1:0-13453 GCA_964560045.1 uncultured Slackia sp. | reverse complement strand
CGGTTGCCATAACCAAGGAATCGCAGGTTGAGAAGGAAAAAAGACGTGATGTAAAGGCCGAGCTTGCCCAGCAGTTCAAAGAGTTTCGACTGATGCTGGACGATTTGGGGGACAAAACCGCTTCCGGTACTCAAGTTGCCTTTGTGGGCGCATCTAAGTCCGAAGAGCCCGAAGTTGAGGAGCGGCTTGTCGCGGCAGAGGTGGATCTTGAGGCATCGCGTGAGGAAGGGTCACCGTGAGAAGCATCAATGAGGCCCTAGCTGCGCAGCTCATGCCACAGCTTGATTCTGAAGCGAACAAATACACGCGCGGTACGTGCGAGCTTGTGGTGGGGGATTGCGCCTATCCCGGAGCCGGGGTGCTTGCCGCCATGGCTGCCACGCGCATGGGGGCGGGCTACGTCAAAGTGTATACCTCCGCTGAGGCCGTGCGCGCCCTACACGTTCTTCAGCCATCTGCGGTGGCATCTGATTTCAAGCAGTATGCTCTCGAGTGTCATGCGCAAGACGATCGCCACCCCAGCGCCACTGCAGTGGGCTGTGGCCTTCGGGGCACCGAAGAAAATATCGCTCTGGTCAAACGTGTGATTTCTGTCGCTGCCGTTCCTTTGCTTCTTGATGGCGGCGCTCTGAGCGCCCTTGCCACCAAAGAGGGATCCGCTGCGCTTGCTGAGCACAAGGCTGCCGGATTTCCGACGGTTATCACGCCCCATGGCGGTGAAGCTGCGCGCCTCTTGAAGCCGCTTTCTGATTTCAGGCAGGAAGACGCTTCTGTGTCGAGAGAAGCAGATGCAACCAGGTGCTCCGTAGCGCACGACGCGTTGCGTTTGGCTCGTGCCTACGATGTCGTGTGTGTGCTCAAGGGTCCGAGGACCTATATAGCTGCGCCCGAAGACGATCTTGATGACGTGCGTGTGTTCAGGGAAGGAACTCCGGCGCTTGCCAAAGCCGGTACGGGAGACGTGTTGGCTGGCTGTGTCGGTGCGCTTCTGGCGCAGGGACTTTCTCCCATTGATGCCTCGGCGCTCGGAGTGTTCATACACGGCAGGGCGGGCGTTTTGGCGGCCAAGGAAATCGGGGAGTTTGGCGTTACCGCTGAAGATGTTGTGCGCATGCTGCCTCGGGCAGCCCGAACGCTTGTGGGGTAGTAGCAAGATGATCGTGAGGCAGTAGGGTGCCTGCGTGACGAGGCAGTGGGGCGTCTGCGTGGCGGGGCAACGTACAGCAAGCCGGGTGATTGCGGGGTAGCGGGATTAAGCGGCAAGAGCGAGGTCGTGGCCTTTCTGCTTGCGAGATTGCGTGTGTCCTATAATTCCTGTTGGTGTATGCCAGCTATCAAGCGGCGACCTTGATGTGCCGTTTGCGACGAAAGAGGGAATACGTGGCGGAATATGTGGCCGGACGAAAGAATCAGAAAACGGCAGACAGCTCAAGAGAGCCGGTCGTCCAAGGGTCTTCCTCGACTGAGAAAAATGGCAGCGAGCAGAAATTTGAGAACGGAATGCACGCCTACCGGCAGGAACAAACCTCCTTTGACAACAAAGCCCCAGAGGGCGATACGAGCGATCCTGCTGCTCGCATCGAGGCGCTTCGCCGTGAGATAGAGCACCATACGTACCTCTACTACGCGCTTGATGCCCCTGTCATCTCCGATGCGACCTTCGATTCACTCATGGGAGAGCTGCGCAATCTGGAGGCTACACATCCCGAACTTATCGATCCCACAAGTCCCACGCAGCGCGTTGGAGGCTATGTGGGCGAGCAATTTGCTCCCGTTCGCCATGCCCAGCGCATGTATTCTCTCGATAACGCTATGGATCTTGATGAGCTTGATGCGTGGATGGGGCGCACAACTGAGTCCGTAGGACACCCAGTGCAGTTTGTGTGTGAACTCAAGATTGATGGCTCATCCATTTCGCTCACCTATGACTCAGGCATCCTGGTTCGCGCCGCCACGCGAGGCGATGGCGTAACCGGAGAGGACGTAACTGCCAGCATGCGCACCGTGCGCGATGTACCACTACATCTGCGAGACGGAGGCATTGCCGGACTGGCGAGCGTTGATGCTACGGTCGAAGTGCGGGGCGAGGTGTACATGTCCAAGAAGAGCTTCGAGGCTCTTAACGCCGCCGCCGAGGCGTGTGGCAAGGCCGTATTCGCCAATCCGCGCAATGCTGCTGCCGGATCGCTTCGGCAGAAGGACCCCACGGTGACACAGGGTCGCGATCTGTCCACATTCATCTATTCTGTTGCCGACGGGCGAGCCATCAGGGCGCAAAGCCAGTGGGAACTGCTCCAGTGGCTACGCGAGAGCGGCTTTCATGTGAACCCGGATGTTGCGTTGTGTGAAACACCACAACAGGTGCGTGCGTTTTGTGAGCGTGCGGCCGAGAAGCGCGAAAGTTTGCCCTACGACATCGACGGCGTGGTGGTGAAGGTGAATTCCTTCGCCGTCCAGCGCGACTTGGGATTTACCGCTAAGGCACCCCGCTGGGCTGTTGCCTACAAGTTTCCGCCCGAGGAAAAAACCACGCTTTTGCGCGATATCACCGTGCAGGTGGGTCGCACCGGCGTTATCACGCCCGTGGCCGAGCTTGAACCCGTGCGTGTGGCCGGATCGGTGGTGGCGCGCGCGACGCTTCATAACCTTGATGAGGTGCATCGCAAGGATGTACGCGTGGGCGATACCGTCATTGTGCGCAAGGCGGGGGATGTCATTCCCGAAGTTTTGGGTTCGGTGCTTGCGTTGCGTCCTGAGGAAGCTGAGCTGTGGCAGATGCCCGATGTATGTCCCAGCTGCGGAAACCCTATCGTGCGCGAGGAGGGTGAGGCGGCTTTTCGCTGCGTATCCATGGAGTGTCCGGCGCAGGCCCTAGAGCGTCTTTTGCATTGGGCAGGACGTGGAGCCATGGATATCGACGGCATGGGCGAAGAAATCGTAACCAAACTCGTGGAAAGCGGTCGAGTGCATGACGTTGCCGACTATTACAGCCTTACCGAACACGAGCTTGCCACGCTGGAGACGGGCCGAAGGAACAAGGCGGGCGAGCCAATCTGCGTGGGTTCAACGGTCGCCGCAAAACTTATCGCTGCGATCGAGGAGTCCAAAGGTCGCTCACTTGCGCGCGTGATTTTCGGATTGGGAATCCGGCACGTGGGAAAGACCACAGGAGAGCAGTTAGCGGCGGCGTTCCCTAACATGGAACGCCTGATGGCTGCCACCGAAGAGGATCTTGCACAGGTGGATGGTGTGGGCGGTATAATCGCTCGGAGCATCGTGGTGTTTTTTGCCAACGAGGACAACCGGGAGATCGTGTATCGCTTGGGACGGATGGGCGTGAGCATGGAGGATGCCTCCGTCGGCGGCGAAGCCCCCAAGACGCTCACGGGCACTACGTTCGTGCTTACCGGATCGCTCGTACGCAGCGGTATGACCCGCGAGGAGGCCGGTGCCCGTCTCAAGGCGATGGGTGCTAAGGTGTCAGGCAGCGTGTCAAAAAAGACGGACTATGTGATTGCGGGTGAGGCGGCAGGAAGCAAGTACGACAAGGCTGTGACCCTAGGCGTGCCGGTGCTTTCGGAGGATGATCTGCTGCGCCTCCTTGACGCAGGGTCGCTTGAGGGAGCGGAGATTTCCCTGCGCAAGATTTGAGCCGAAGGCCGATTCGGGGCCTGGGCGACCATCAAGGGATTTCCTTGATGGTTAAAAACCCGAGGCTTCGCCTCGCGTGTCGTGCATCTTTCGTGTGGATCGTTGATATGTTCCCGCGCGGGTTGTAGACAGATTGCGGACAGGTGGGAGCAGACGGGCTTGGCCCATTCGTTTTGATGAATGGCTGTGGATGAATGGCTGTAGACGCAAACCACCGTCGTTCATCGGGCAGAATAGCGTTATACTGGCGGGACGCCGTGCCGTGCGGCGCGTTTTCAGTTTCCTTGCGATTGAGGTGGTCGGATCCATGCAGGATAGGCTGAGTGTCTATGACGAAAAAGTACTGCGTCGTCTGATACAGCTCGAAGCAATTCACCGTCAGGAGGACAAACAGGGTCCTCTTGCTTATGTCAAGCGCGAAACCGAACCCGGTGCCGCTATGCGGCGCCTTGATCAGTTGGAAATGATTGGGGCAATGTATAAAGCCGGAAACCCGTATGTGGTCGAGGTTCTCGCAAAGGGTTACTCCTACATCGGCATGGTGGATGCCGAGCGCGAGGAAATCAATCGCATAGAGCGCCATCGCAGGGAGGATCGTCGCCATGATTGGCTGGTGAGCGTTTTCATGGTGGCAGTTGCTATGACCGGCGTCATTCTTGGCTTTCTGATTGGCCGGTCGTTCTAGCTTCCCATATGCATTGAAGGGTTGTGTGCGAAAGGCTGCATGTGTATGGTTTCGCAGTTTCGTCTGTACGCGGTTGTATGCCGTATCGGCGTGTTTTGTTGTTTGTGAAATAGTTCTTTTCAAGATACCGATTACATGATACGAAAAAACTAGTTGCTTCAAGAAACTAGATTTACATCTGCTCAGACGCCCTCTCCGGTTTTTTCGGTGTAATTATTTCCCCGACGGCAAAGGCCGAATCCGGAGGGGAAAGGAGCCATCATGAAAAATGGCGCACTACAAGCGTTGCATGGACGGGGAATTAACCTATCGCGCAGAGGTTTTTTAAGAGGAGCGGCTGTCTCGTTGGGAGGAGCTGCGGTATTGGGTGTGGCCGGATGCAACTCATCCCAGTCCGATGGTAGTGCGACAAGCTCTGAGCAAAAAGACGGTCTTTGGACGATAGATGAGCTGGCGGAGCCTAGTGAAACCGTGCAGGCGGATATATGCGTCGTGGGAGGTGGCGGAACAGGGCTGGGTGCAGCTATTCAAGCCCAGGAGATGGGACGTTCCGTCGTACTTGTAGACGTTGGGAGCGCGTATGGAGGCTCGTTTGTCAATACGGAAGGCATGGGCGGCGTAAGAAC
This sequence comes from uncultured Slackia sp., assembly GCA_964560045.1. Classification (GTDB taxonomy): domain Bacteria; phylum Actinomycetota; class Coriobacteriia; order Coriobacteriales; family Eggerthellaceae; genus Slackia. The sequence continues at coordinate 8,491 of CAZLKG010000029.1, read as the reverse complement.
GTCCTTCACTGCCGAGTTCGATTATGACCCCGATGTAGAGACGGTCGTTGCAGACTGTATGGACTATCATCATTGGGTTCCGAATCATTCGCTCTATATGAATTTTTACAACGAGTCGGCCGAGACTATTGATTGGTGCCAGGAGCATGGGGCGATGTTTTCGATGGCAGCAAAAACAGCCACTTCGACTTCGTACGTTCATATCTATGATCATAGTGAAGACGACGACAGCGATCTTCCGGGGCAAGTGTTTGCCGACCACTTAGGAGAGGCGGCGGACGCAGCTGGCGTGACGGCGTATTTCCAAACGCGTGGACGCAAAATAATCCTGGAAGATGGCAGGGTTGCTGGTTTGCTTGCCACTCGTTCGGATGATTCCGTTGTAAAGATTGAGGCTCCTGTCGTCATTGTGGGCACGGGTGGCTATTCTACGAATAGAGAAATGATTGACGAGCTGTGTGAAATTCTGCATAACGAGGAAATATTTTCGCTCGGAGCCGAGCAGCGCGATGGTGACGGATTCAAAATGATTCTTGATGCAGGAGGCTCTTTTGCGCCGTTTCCGGGAACCATTCAGTGGTGTGGTCCGGTCATTCCCGGATGCGGGTGGACCTCGGATGGGTATGCGGCGGCCGTCCAGCCGACGTTATGGGTGAATGAGAATGCCGAACGTTTCTGCAATGAAGATTTATGGCTCAATAATTTTGCCGCTGCCGGTATTGCCCAGGCGAGACAGAGGCGTACGTATACGATTATTTCGGAAGCAGATCTACAGTATTTCGAGGAAACAGGACCTTATGTTGATGTGTTTACGTGGAAGACGGTCGGCACGCCTTTAACCGAGGCTCGTGCCCAATTCGAATCGCTTGACAATGTGTACGTGGTCGACAGTGTGGCGGAGGCTGCAGAGGCACTTGGTCTCGATGTAGATGCATTGGAACAAACCGTGTCCGACTACAACAGCTCTTGTGATTCAGGTGTTGATGCGGTATTTGGAAAGGCTGCCGAGCATCTTCGCAGACTTGATCCACCGTATTACGTCGCCCAGATTTCCTGTGGTTATTACTGCACAGACGGAGGGGTATTTATCTCTCCGAATTTTGAGTGTCTAACTGATGAGGGTGAAGTCATTCCTGGACTTTATGCAGGAGGGAAAGATGCCGGAGGTTTGTTCGGAGATTCCTATGACGTACTCATTGCTCCCGGAACCGGGGCTGCTTTTGCCGTGAATTCGGGACGGCTGGCGGCAAAGCATGCTGACGAATACTTATCAAATCTCTAGTTTTTAGCACCGGGGCTTGAGGTATCTAATAAACCTCCTTTCCTCTCCGTCTTTCCTGTGAAGGGCGGAGAGGTTTCTCTTTTATGAATGGGAAAGCGGTTTCTCAAACCAGTTTAGCCGGTAGGTTTTTGGTTTTTCAGGGCGATACAAACGATAGGTATAGATTGCTTCGTAGTATTGACATAGCGGTGCCTTTCCGAAGTTTACCCTGATGGGAGAGCGGACAATATGAATAAGGATCAGCTTCACTACTTTGCTCTTGTATATGAACAAGGAAGCTATACGCTTGCCGCAAAGCTAATCCCTCTCACTCCTCAGGCAGTCAATAAATCGATTAAATCTTTGGAGAGAGAGTTGGGACGCAAACTTTTTTCAGAGGACGCATTCAAGCCTACACCTTATGCAGATGCTCTATACGAGTGTGTCTGCGATTTTAAGGCTCGCTATGATGCACTCATGGCTAGTTATGCACAGATTGACTCTTTGTGTGAGAGGGTTCTGCGAATTGGTCTGGCGACAGGAGTTCTTGATATTCTCGGTGCGTCGTTTTTCGATAGGTTCAAACAGGCTTACGATGACATTGATTTTGAGATAGAAGAGGTCAATGATCTTCGGTGTGACGAGAATCTCCTTGCCGGAATGTACAACCTTGCTTTTACTGTTGCTCCATATCATGAGGAGCTTGAGACAATCGAGATCATCTCTATGCCTCTTGCCATGTGGGTGAACCGGCAAAGCCCTTTAAGTCTCAAGGAAAGCATAAAGATAGAAGATCTTGCGGAACACAAATTGGCGACACCTATTCCTGGTGCTAAAAATACGCAACGTATCTTTCAACTTTGCGAAGACCGAGGAGTAATTCCCAAAAGAATCGTCAATCTTCAGCAGATGTATCGAATCTACGAGTTTGTGCTTCATGGGAAGGGAATAGGAACCAATGTGGGAATTTTGTTAGAGTCGGAGCTTTTTAAGAGGGAACAGGTGGTGAGCTTGCCGTTCGAGGATTTTGTATTCTCGTTTGGGATTTCGTGGCAAAAAGACAGAAGCCTCTCGCCAATGGAGCAATTGTTTGTTGAATATACCTTACGTATGAAAGACCGTTTTCCACTCGATTAGTTCTATCCAATCCGTGTTGCACTACCCGTAGTGGAAACTACTAATTCTGCGGGAAAGATAGGCAGGCAGACGGGCTATAAAGCCTATAGGGGTCTTACCCGATAACCGGAGTAAAACCTGTCGTGTTAGTCTGATGTATCGGTGATCCCACTCTCTTCTTCAGTGAGGTTTTGCGCCAATTCCTCTCGCGCATTAAACAGGGCCGCTGCGAGCGCGCCCACGTTGTTTCGAGCCGTGGTGGAGTCGGGTTGGCTGGTAAAGATGCACATCAGGTATGTGCGTCCGTCTACCTCTACAATGCCCGCATCGTTTACGGCATTGTAGGTGGGGTTATCACTGGATATCCATCCTGCCTTATCGCGTACTACGGCTGTATCTCCGTCTTCGGCATTAGATATTCCGTCGCGTATGAAGGACGTACTTGTCTGCTCGAATAAATCGGAGAGCCACGCTGCGGTGTCCGTTTCCGATTCAAGATAGCTAAGCGTATTGGCCCACAACTTTGCCGAACTCAAAGAGCAGTAAGTGGGATACCACGAGAGCGAGTTACGTGGCGCATCTTCCACGCCAAGGCTTGCGATCCATTCATCATAACCCTCCAAATCGAATTGGTTGCGGAGCATCCCGTAGGCATTGTTGTCGGAGTTGATGATCGATGCGGCGATTAGTTCGCTTGTGGGGTATGTATTAGACCCTCCTGTCGCCCAACTACTGCCGGAATCGACGCTAAGGCTTCCCGTATTGGTAGACGTAACGCTCACGGCGGTATCGAGGCTCGCCTTTCCGTTCTCTATGAGACTCTGGCAAATGTATACGGCGTAGGGGCCTTTGAAGGTGCTTGCGCCGTATATCGCATAGCCGGAGTTGTAGGCAATACCCAACCCCGTGCTTGCGTCCAGAAAGACCATGCTTACGCTGCCAAGCTGTTCTGCGGCAGCAATGGCATCTTGGATGGCTGCAAGGCTTTCGTCCGATATTTCGGGGGCATCGTCTCCGAACAACGAGAAAGAGGAAAGCTGTGCGTCGGTGGGAACGCTGTCCCAGTCGGCATCGGAAAAGTCGGCCAGGGTAAGCGGATCGGCTTCATCTTTTTCGTCTTCCTCTTCATTGGCCTGGTTCTGTTGATTGAGGATTTCTGTGACAGCTTCCTCTATTGAGCGGAGGGCGTCAGCATCAGCAATGACTTCCGTAAGAGCTTCGTGCTCTGCGTCCCCAAAGGTCTGCTCGGACGACTCTTCGTCGTTGCCCAAGAAGGAGAACTGACAGGACAGCAACGCTCCTCCAAGCACTGCCAAAGTAGTAATTGCCAGCAAAATGGCCGTTTTGCGCAGCCTTGTCTTGCGGCTCTTTACTTCGTTTGATGTCGGGTAGGTGGACTGATCTAGATCGAGCGTCATGTGTTCTCATCATTCCTTATATGCGGTAGGCAGAAACTGCTTGTTTTGTGCGAAGTAACTCGCATCCATGGGCGCACGGAGAAATACTTTTCAAGATTTTGCCCTAATCCTGCAGATTCAGGGATTCCCGCGTATCGAAGATGGCGGCCACCAAGGTCTCAAACAATTCAAGGTTGCTTTCACCGTAGGGCATGCCGGTCATGACGGAGAGAATGTAGGTATGGCCGTCAGCCTCAATGATGCCGGCATCGCAGATGGCATTGTAATCGGGGTCGGGATCGGATATCCACCCGGCCTTGTCGCTCACCGTGATATCTTCGACTCCCGAATTTTCCAAGGCAGTGCGAATGAATGAGGTCTCAGTTTGAGTCAACAGACCCCCAAGCCACTCGGCTGTCTCTGATTCGGAGTTTAGATACGTATACATTTCGGTCCACAGCTTGGCGGAACTGCGCGGACAGTACGTGGGAAACCATGAGGTATTGCTCTCATCAATCACATCGTCTGCTCCCACGTTGGTGATCCAGTCTGAGAAACTTAAGCTATCGTAGGCATCACGAAGGAATCCGAAGGCGTTGTTGTCGGAGGAGATGATTGCTGCTTCGATGAGTTCGCTCACAGGATAGGATCCTTGTCCGTCGTTGCCGTACGAGCTTTCCGTGCTCAGGACATAGCTCACAGGGCACTCATCCGAAAGCGACAGTTCACCTGTGTCTATGAGGTCTTCGCACATGTAGAGCGCATAAAGCGCCTTGAAGGAACTGGCTCCGTACACCTCCACGTCAGGATTAAGGGCAAATCCCTGCCCCGATTCCAGGTCGTAGAACACGAATCCCACATCGCCCGCTACCTCAACTGCGCTAACAGCATCTTCGAGGGCGGTCAATTGGGTTTCATCAAGATTTGGGAGGTCGAGATCCGAGAGCGAGAAGGTTTGGATGCCCTCATCGCTAGAGATGGTGTCAAGTGCTGATGGTGTGGGTGTGAAGGAGACTACTTCCTCCTGCGATTCCGCAGTGGAATCGGAGATTTGTATATCGGCATCCTCTTCGAGGGCATCGGTGTCACTCTGATCGGCCTGTTGGCGGCAGCTTTCCAAAGCAAACCCTCCTAAGAGAGCGGCTACAATCAGGATTGCGATGCCTATAACAATAACAAGAGGTCTACAACCCCGTCTTGTGTATTGGGGCATTCCGGCATACACACCGGATCCACGCCACAGCGGCCCATGGCCTGCTTCCCAAAGCGTCGCCTGCATGCTTTCTTGGTGGGCCTCGGATTCACGTTTCGCTTCACGTCTTGTTTCACGCCTTTGCGGTTCTCTGTCATGTGTATCAAGTTTGCGGCTCCTGCGATCCTCTCGTGCATCGGGAGGGGACTGCTCTCCGACATCCGTTCGCATTCGTTCCTGCGTCAGTGCGCGGCGAGAGGCAAGGCCCTCTTCAAAATCGCGTCGGAGTTCATCTTGGGCGCGAAACACTTCACGGGACGTGTCGATAGCTCGGCGAGGAGAGGAATACGCCGCTCTTAGCTCAGAGGCGTCGGCCTCGCGCGCTTGGGATCGGGAAGGATGGGGTTTTTGCGTACCTGAGAGACGGATCCGCGCCGTCCCTCCATTTTGAAGGGATGGCTCTTCGGACGGAATCCAACGATCGTTCTCATCGCCGTAATTCATACTCGCCCTCTCCTCGGAACCTTCGCCGCGACGCAAGTGATGTCGAGCAGTGCCACCGGCCTTGCGTTTGGCCTCGCGAGGCGAAAAGGGGCGGTGTGCTGCTTTGTGAACCCCGAATTGTTAGGCGAAGTATATCTGCGAAAAGGATACCTGCAAAACAATCGGCAGATGTCGCACATCGAATCAGGTCAAGTGTATCGCCGAGTCCTCTCATACAGAAACGCTCACCGTGAAAACCGGGATTTCTCAATAATCTTACCAACTGGCTTGGTCAGATCCAACTAGCGCATAGCCTCGCTGGCAACATTTGATGACTTCATGTCATACCTGAGCTCATATTTAAGCCAAGCTGCTTTTGGCTTATACAGCATTCAGATAGTGTCACGCCTGAGTCGCGACGTGTAGCTATATGGTGTCGCGCCTGAGCTACAGTGTGCACCTGTATAGTGCCACGCTTGGGTCGCAGCGTGCGGTTACGCGGTGTCGCACCTGAGCTGTAGCGTGCGTCCATATAGACTAAATCGCATAATTCGCAGCAAATATCGAATACTGTGAGTTTTTTCTTGCAATCATACGTATAGTCGCGTAAGGTGACCTGCATGAGCATCGTGACAGCATCCGGGTTTGCCCGGGTGCTTCTTTTTGCCGCGTTTCCTTGGATGACGGGCATGACGGGCGGGGCCGTGAGGCATCGGGGTCAAGTGGGACTCTCAGGTCAGACTCAATCAGGAGAAGAGCAAACCCTGCGGACAGCGGAAAGGCAGGATAAGACAATGAGTGAGAAAACCCCTCAGAAAGATAAGGTTGTTCTTGCATACTCCGGCGGGCTGGACACATCGGTCTGTTTGAAGTGGTTGCAAGTGGAAAAAGACCTTGACGTGATCGCTTTGTGCGGCAATGTGGGTCAAGATGAGAAAGATCTTGAGCACATCAGGCAAAAGGCCCTTGATCTGGGGGCTATTGCTTCGCACATTCTTGACATGCGTGAAGAGTATGTCGAGAACTACCTGACCAAAGCGATTGCAGCTAATGGTTTGTACGAAAACGAATATCCCCTCCTGTCTGCACTCTCGCGTCCCTTGCTGTCCAAGCATCTTGTGGATCTTGCTCATGAATACGAAGCTACCTACGTTGCTCACGGATGCACCGGAAAGGGCAACGATCAGGTGCGCTTTGAGAACTCCATCAAGGCGCTTGATCCCTCGCTTGAAATTCTTGCTCCCGTGCGTGAGTGGGATATGCACACCCGAGAAGAGGAGATGGACTGGGCTGTGGCCCACGGTGTGCCGGTGCCCACTACCAAGGCTGCTCCATATTCCATTGACGACAATCTGTGGGGGCGTGCTGTGGAGTGTGGCGCGCTCGAAAATCCCTGGAACGAGCCGCCGGACGACATATGGACGCTTACCGTCGCCCCCGAGAGCGCTCCTGATAGACCCGAATACGTAGAAATTAGCTTTAAGGCCGGTGTGCCCTGTGCTCTTGACGGCGAGAAGAAACCCTTGCTTGACATCGTAAGAGAGCTCAATCTTGTCGCCGGAAAAAACGGCTTTGGTCGTTTGGATATGATCGAGAATCGTCTGGTAGGCGTCAAGTCGCGTGAGTGCTATGAGGTGCCCGCCGCCCAGACCATCCTTTTGGCTCACAAAGCGCTTGAAGCCATCACGCTTGACCGCGAGACCCAGCATTACAAGTTTGGCGTTGAGCAACAATGGGCAACCTGCGTGTATTATGGTCAGTGGTATTCGCCGCTTAAATTGGCACTCGATGCGTTTTGCGCTCAGACTCAGCAGTTTGTCACCGGCGACATCCGACTCAAGTTCTACAAGGGAAGTTGTACGGTGATGGGCCGCAAGAGTCCTTACTCTCTCTATGATTTGGGCCTGGCGAGCTACAGCTCTGAGGATACTTTCGATCATCGGGCAGCCAAAGGCTTTATCGATCTGCTTGGACTTCCGGGTGTGGTATGGGCTGTCAAACAGGGTCCAGGTGCACAGGAGTCATCCGCCGAATAGTTTTCGACACCCGCATGATTTGGTGATATCCGCATGATCCAGCGGCGCGCCTTTGTGGAGTGCCGCCGGACTGCGCCGGTGCGCAAGAGATAGTTCTGTCTGAGAAATTCCGCGAGAGAGGCGTTCCCAATGGCTTTGTGGTCCGGTAGGTTCGAGGAAGGCGTAGGGTCGTTCACGCAGGAATTTGGCGCATCGCTGCTTGTGGATAAGGCCATGTATGCCCAAGACATCAAAGGCTCTATCGCTCATGCCAAGATGCTTGCGGCTCAAGGCGTTATTTCGGATGCTGATCGGGAAAAGATCGAGGCAGGGCTGTGTGAGATTAAAAGCCAAATCGAGCAGGGCGATTTTGACTTTGATATCAACGATGAAGACATTCATATGGCCATCGAAAAAGCGCTTACCGACAATATCGGTACGGCGGGTGCTCGCCTGCATACCGGACGGTCACGCAACGACCAGGTAGCGGTAGACATGCGTCTGCATGCTAAAGATCTCTTGTCTGAGCTGCTTGCGCAAAACTGCGCCCTGCGTGAGGTTATCTATGCCAAGGCGTACGACAATTTTGGCGTGATCATGCCGGGATACACCCACTTACAACATGCCCAGCCGCTTCTCTTCAGCCATCACATGCTGGCATATTTTTGGATGTTCTCGCGCGATTTTAAGCGTCTGGCTTACGCTTATGAGGCTGCCGATGTCAATCCACTCGGGTCAGCTGCACTTGCCGGTACCACCTATCCGCTTGATCGTCAGATGACAACCGAACTTTTGGGTTTTGACCATCCCGCGCAAAACTCGATGGATGCCGTATCTGATCGCGACTATTTACTCGATCTCGAATATGCCTGCAGTGTGTCCATGATGCATCTATCTCGTTTGTGCGAGGAGCTAATTCTTTGGTCGTCCACTGAATTCGGGTTCATTACCTTGTCTGATTCTTACGCCACTGGCTCTTCCATCATGCCGCAGAAGAAAAACCCCGATTTTGCCGAGCTTATACGCG
>CAZLKG010000028.1:0-13458 GCA_964560045.1 uncultured Slackia sp. | reverse complement strand
AGTACTGACTCATGTACATGATGCCCTCATACATAGCCCAGTCGATACTCTCACCCACACCGGTTCTCTCTGCCTTGCGCAAAGCGGCCAGCGACGCGGCAATAAGCAGGTAGGAATTAATGTAATCGCCTGAGTAAGGCATGGTTATCATAGGCTGTTCGGGTGTGCCGTTTTGGCACGTGAAACCGGCATAGGGACCCACGGTGCCATCATAGGCGGGACGCTTAATACGATCGGGATCGCCAAACTTACCGAAACCGGAGCAATGCACAATGATGAGCCTAGGATTAACGGCCCACATGTCCTCATCGGTAAACCCCTTGCGTTCCCAAGTACCACCTTTGGAGGACTCAAAAAAGATGTCGGTATCTTTTAATATATCGAGCAAAACCTGCTTACCATCGGGGGTGAATTGGTTCAGTTGGACGGAGCGGCAATTGCGCCGCTCGGCCTGGGCGGCATTTTTAGCATCGCGCACGGTGTCACCGTAGCCGGTGTTCTCAAGCCAAATCACATCGGCACCCCAATCGCCCATGATATTGCAAGCGCGCGGAATAGCCTCCTCCATCGCGGCGAAGACAACCTTCACGTCATCAAGAACGCCAAAGGACGGCTTTTCGGTAGGAATTGCAGCCATGTTTGTAGACCTTTCTCTTTGCTCATCTTTGTTCTTAGAGGGGTTTCCCGGTCTTTGGGGTGCATGCGCCCCAAAGACCCACATCTCTTGAAATGCTCATCCGAGCGATATGCTGCCGTGAGGGCGCTACGGGCGATAGGGTTTGATGGCATCCTTGGAGCCGGTGAGAATCATCATTTCATCGGTGCCACCGGAAATGCGATCGACGCGCAGATCGCGCCAAATGCGGTTGATGCGATGCTCGGAGGCCACTGAAATGCCGCCGAGAATCTGCATGGCATCGTCCACAACCTCGAAGGAGGCGTTTGCGCAGTAGAACTTGCAGCGGGCAGCCTGCCCGGCATCGACATCGCCGCCAAGGTTCACATCGGCGTTCCAAGCAGCCTCGTACAGCATGTTCTTCATGGCATCGAGCTTGATCCTCATGGTGCAGAACTTGAGAGAGTTCAGCTGGAAGCGGGCGATGGGCTTGCCGAAGGCAACACGAGACCAGGCGTGCCTGGCTGCATCCTCAAAGGCCGAAATGGCAGTACCGTAATCGCAAGCGCCTACCAACCAACGCTCGAAATTGAAGTCGGACACGCCGCGATTGAAGCCGTTACCCTCACGTCCGAAGAAGTCTTTCTCTTCCATTTCCACGTCGTCGAGATAGACCTCGCAGCAAGAATCCATACGCAATCCCAGCTTGGGTAGAGGAGAGAGGGAGACGCCCGGCTTGGACATATCAACAAAGAATTCGGAAATGGTGTCGGGAGCATCGGCATCACGACACATGACGATCAGATACTTCACTCCCTTTGATGATGTGATAAAGGTTTTGGTGCCGTTAATATAAATTTTGCCATCGCGACGCTGGTATGTGGTCTGTAAACCGGAAACATCAGAACCGGCACCAGGCTCAGTACAGGCGGAGTTCACAACCTGTTCGCCGGTACCAAGATATTTTAGACATGCATCGATCTGTTCTTCGGTGCCTTCGCGAACAATGGTGTTGTATCCGGTAAGCAGATACAGAACATAGGTGGGTGCACCATAGCTCCCCAAAACCTCATAAATTGCCATCAGCGTGGTGATGGGCTGTTCAAGGCCCAGGCCACCATGTTCCTCATCAAGCATTATGCGATCAAACCCAAGCTCGCACAGACCACGAGCCCAACGCAGCGGATACTCATGCTTTTCGTCACACTCGTGGAAGTAAATCTCCCAATTCTCGGACTCCATATACTCGCGATAGGAATCCACAATTAGTTGTTGCTCATCGGAAAGTTTGAAGTCCATGCTTGACCTCCTGATAGTTCTTGGATTTCTCACGCGGCCCCGGATTCCTCCGGGGCCGAATTGATAGAGGAACACTCCCCTTTTGCTGCCTATGTCACCGCCCTACTCGGACAACTAAGCCAAAAATAGGGTTTTCAGACCGCACGCAACCCGCTGCTTCTTGAAGATAGACAGAGGTCGTTGACGTGGGGAATAAATGCTTCGTTAGTCCTTGGATGCCTTGGCAGAGACGGCCTTCTTCACGATGCGCAAACACATGAAAAGCATCACGATACCAATGGCAGCAAACATGATTTCAAAACCGAAAATCATGTTGTAGGCCGCCTCACCGGAAGCATCGATCATGGATCCGTACCAGGTGTGGATGAATACATCCGGCACGAAACCTATAACGGAGAGCAGACCGGCGGCAGTACCGAAGATGCGCACCGGAATACCCAACTCAGACAGCGGAGAGGATCCGATGGAAAAAGCTCCGTACGTAAAGAAGCCAAACACGACCACCAGCGCTAGAGCCACCATGGCAAGGCCAGAGTCTTGCGGCAAAGCGATAAACACAGTCAGGACTACGATCGCCATGGCAAAACACCCAAGAATGGTTTTGGTTGACTTGATTCGGGCAGCGATAAATCCCAAGACGGGTCCGGCAAGAAGGCCAATACCGTAGGTGCGAATTAAGCCGGCAATGTTGACCAGATTAGGATCAGCACCCAGAGCGGTCAGGTACGGGGTGGTGTAGGTAGCACCCTGATACACGCAGTACACGCAGAAATACGCCAGACATGCCCAAATAACACCGGGAGTTTTGAATGCCTCGGCAGCATCGGAGAGGCTGAACAGCTTGGATTCTTTGTTGATCTCGCCCTTGAAGTCGGGAATGAGAATGAAGGATAGCACGGCTAAGACGGCGATAATGGCACCAAGGAAGATGAGCAGCGCCTGGACGCCTTGAGAGGGCACGGGAATAGCGGCTACGATGGCAGCATTGATGAGTCCAATTATCAGTCCGGTGGCTCCGTAGATGGAGTAGCTTACCCCGATTCGCGCAGGATACTCATTCTCTTCACAACACAGGCGGATAACCTTAAAGCGGGTTCCCCACCAAATCAGAATGGAGGTAATACCCATGCCGATGAACAACACGTAACACATCGCCAGCGAAGGCAGGCTCGCATAGGCAAAGGTCAGAAGCGCAGTTCCGGCAAAACCCACCCAGGCGAGCGTGCGCATGCGGAACTTGTCCGCCACGATGCCGGAAGGTAGGTAGCAAATAAGAGCAGCGATGCCGTAGCACGACACAAGCGCTCCCAAATCAGCGTTAGTGCACCCCAGAGCCTGCATCAGCGGATCGTAAAACACGTTTTTCAGATACATGGGCGTGTAGATAACGGAAGAACCCATGGAGATGAGAACGATAAGAAACCACTTGTGAATGCCGGTTAGATCTCGATAGGTCAGCTCGCCCTTGCTCTTTGCAAGAAAAGACATGTTGTTTCCCTTTCTCAAGTAAGGCCTACACAATCTTCTCGCGCTCCGCAGGAATGCTCGCCCTGTTTCACATCCTGATTCTTAAGAATTGGTCTTGGATCCTTCTATGGAATTTGCCGGAAGTTCAAAGGACTCGCAAAACACGCCAGAAGCGCCGTTTGAATCGGCACGTGCACTTCGGCCCCCTTGCCGATACGCTCACCGCCTCCTCCCAGGGGTGGATGTTCCCTCGCGCCCACGTTCTTGCACAAAAAAACGGGCTGTCCGCCTATCCGCAATCGACAGATCCCTTCCGTCGAACGCTTTTGTGGGCATCAAGGCCGAATGTGGTCATTCTGTGCCGCAAAAATGCTCGGAAACATCGCTCAATCGCTAGGAAAAGGGCATTACTTTATTTCTTGCTATCAGATGAAACGCGACTACTTATGTTTTAGGGATAGACCATGTATGTACCATCGCGTAGGGTGCAAGTGGGTAGGCAAGTAGGTAGTTAGGCTCTGTATTTGTCCTTGGCGATTGGAATCGTTCACTGGTTGACTTCGTTTATGTATTGATTTAACCACGAAGAGACAAGGATGTCTTGGGTCCAATGATAAGAATGCTTAACATGCTTTTTTCCGATGAGACTAAAAAGAAGCTCGGGGTTCACTACCTTGCCGTATGCTTGACGCTTGCGTGGTATTACGGACTTTGGTTCACGCCAAATATTTTTGTCTACGAAGATCTTTTGGCCGACAGGGTGACCTTTTCGTGGCTCGCCACACTCGCGGCTTCGGGCGTGTCATTTCTAGCCGTGGCTTTCATATGTAGGAAAGCCGAGCGATCTTTATACCGAAAGCCTCAGATCGTCTACCTTGCCGCTGCAGTTGCCTCAGGGGCTACTGCTCTCTATACGCTATGGCCTGATGTCATCTACAACCCTGCAGCCGCATTCATCGTGTTCCCTCTTCTTTTCGGCATTTCAAACGCCGTCATTTGGATCGGCTTGGGGGAATATCACGCACGCCGCAAATCGACTTTCGCAATCGCACGCTTTTTAACCATGTTCGGCATAGTGATGTTCATCACCATGATTGTGAGCGCCATAACGCCTCATCCTATCGCGGTAGCGTTCGTGTCCCTTTTGCCCGTCGTGAGCGTGTGTCTGTATGCCGAGGGAAACGAGAAGCTCAAAAACACATCGCTACCTGTTCTTTTGCCCAAAGACACACGCAGAAAGGCTTTGGGGGCTGCGCGAATCATATCCGCGACCATCTTTGCGGCCTGCGCCGCGTGCTACTACAACATCGCGATTATCCCCACCGACCTCCTAAGTCCTGCGGGAATATACCCCGCTGGCATGTCATATGTCGTGGGTATTTCGGCCTCGGGTATCATGTGTATAGGTATATCGCTGTGGCAGACAAAGCTCGCAAGAAGCGCCACGGGAATCTACAAATTTCTCCCCTGGATGTTTCTTATCGCCAGTGTGGCAATAGCTCTCTATGTGAACGGTGATGAGTTTTTGTATTCCTTCTCGTTCATCCTCTCCGTCACACTCGCCGGGATCTTTGAGGCGGTAATCATCGCGTACTTCGGTACGCTTTCCTCACGGGGCTTTATAGCAACATCCCTCGCGTTCGGCATATCGAGCGCAATAGTGCGTCTGGGCTTTTTCATGGGAGATTCCTGTGCCGTGCTCTACGAGCAGTTCCCCTTCTTGGCAGAGTGTCTGACAACCGAAACATCGCTTCTGCTCATGTGTCTGCTGATGCTGTGCGTCATCCCCTTGTTGCGTCAAGAAAGCGTCGTACTCAAGCTCATCTCCCCGCCCCCGGGCGTAGACGAAATCGAAGAGGTGTGCAATGCCGCCATTGCTGAGTTCTCGCTTTCCAAACGTGAAGGCGAGATCCTCAAACTTCTCGCTCGCGGCCACACCTGCGACAGCATATCCAAAAAGCTCGTGATATCACCCTATACCGCACAGACACACGTGCGACACATCTACTCCAAAATGAACGTACATAAGCGAAGCGAGCTTTTGGCCTACATCAATATGCACCGTCCCGAGTAGTGCAGGCTATAGTGGATCGTGAAATTTTACGCGTGGTGCTTGTCTCCAAAACTCGGCGGAATCTTTGATGCACATGCCGATCTCATCCGCCATGCGAATGTAGAATCCTGTGCTGATTCAAACTGCAACTTTCGGAGGCACACCCCTAGCTGTCGGGATGCACCCCCTTTTTACACCAGCCGGAAGAATCTCTTCTTACCCACCTGAATCTTGGCACTTTTGAGAGAGGCGGGTTCTATGTTGTAAGACTTCGGGGCAACAGGGGTGCCATTCACCCTGACAGCACCGGCATCAATGAGGCGCCGCGCTTCAGAGACGCTAGGTGCCGCCCCTGCATCAACAAGCAGTTTGGCGAAATACACGGTACCGTCTTTTTCCGGTGTTACATCAGCTGCGTACACGGGAGCATCTTCCGGGAAACCATGCTCCTTGAATTTGAGGTCGAAATCAGCCTCGGCCATCCGGGCCGCATCCGCATCATGATAGGCGGCGACGATGTTGCGTGCCAAAGCGCGTTTGATCTCGTTGGGATGAAGTTCTGCGGCTGCGAGCCCGCGCTCAATTTCGTCGATGGTTGCCACATCCTCAGTGGAGGCAAGGCGAAAATATTTGATCATGAGTTCGTCGGGAATGCTCATCACCTTGCCGAACATGTCGTTTGCATCATCGGTGAGGCCGATATAGTTGCCGTAACTCTTGGACATCTTCTGCACGCCGTCGGTGCCTTCAAGAAGCGGCAAGGTGAGCGCCACCTGAGGCTCCATGCCGAGCTTTTCCATGAGTTCGCGGCCGGCAAGAAGGTTGAACAGCTGATCGGTTCCCCCAAGTTCGACATCCGCTTTGATAACTACTGAGTCGTAGGCCTGCATCACGGGGTAGAGAAATTCATGCAAGGAGATGGGTCGTCCTTCGGTGTAGCGCTTATGGAAGTCATCTCGTTCGAGAATGCGAGCCACCGTAAAGTTGCTGATGAGCTTGAGTAGGCCCTCCATGTCCAGATCGAGAATCCATTCGGCGTTGTAGCGCAGGGTGGTTTTTTCAGGATCGAGGATCTTGAACGCCTGATTGACGTAGGTCTCGGCATTTGCGGCAATCTGCTCTCGCGTAAGCTGGGGCCGCGTGGAATTGCGACCGGAGGGATCGCCTATGAGGGCGGTACCATCGCCGATGATGAGGGTCACATGGTGCCCAAGTTCCTGGAATTGGCGAAGTTTGCGCAATGGAACTGCATGTCCGAGATGGATGTCGGGAGCCGTAGGATCAACGCCGAGTTTGACGTTGAGCTCTTTCTTGCGCTCGATTTTCTCAAGCAGTGAGCTTTCGGGGACAACGGTATCGATGCCGGATTTGATGACATGGAGTTGTTCTTCAGGAGTTATCGGACTCATCTCCTTCTTTGCTCTGGCCCATCCTCGTTGACCTTTTCTCTTGCCTCTTCCACGTGCTACATCGTTTCGCGAGATAGCATCCCAAAAGATGCCGTCATGATTCGGCTTGGGAGGACAGCCCTAAAGGCTTGCTAACAACATCGCGACGCGGAGCTTTCATACTAGCAGAAAACCTTGTTCATCTTGTAAACGAGGCACTATCGAAATGCAGCCAATATCGCAATATGACTGATACCGCAATACCGCAATACGGGTCGATAAGAACAAAGACTGCACCGGGGAGCGCACTACGACACGCTGCGAAAGAGACGACCCGTAGTACAGTCCTCAGCCTTAGGGATAGCACTATGCCCTTTGAGTGCCGCCTCGCGCGCATGAACCACGCGTGAGACAGCGGCAGAAGCCCGCTTAACGTCCATTAAAGTGGTGTCCACCATGAACGCTGAGATGCCGGCTGCAATGAGATCTTTTGCCAAATGGGCGGCATCAAGCTGCACGGCGTTGTACAGATGACTTCTACCGCAAAGGTCGGTGACCACCTGGAAGTGGTACCCTTTGCGATCTTTAAGGAAGTGGACTCGTTCGCGACGCGCGCATGAGGAACAGTGCTTGTCACACGACCCCTGGCTCATGAGAAGACAGTGCTCCGTGATCATGAGTTCCTGGTACCCCAGTACCGTGAGTCCCAAGGAAACAGACGTACATTTGCTCAGGCACCCTATCTGCTCAAGAGAGAGTTCGGGGGAAAGCCATACGAGGGAGACACCGGCTTGCGCCATGGCATCAAGCGTCAGACGGTTCGTAACCGGAATGTGAGGCCCCACCTCAACTTTTAAGCCTTCCTGTAAGCCACGCCGAATCTGGGCGAAGGATTCGACAAAGAGGGTGTCTTCCAAAACCGCAAACTTCCAGGGATCAAAATCGAATCCCTCATTCATTGAGAGCTTGTCGATGACGGGCATGGCAGTAATGCAACCTTTGGGATACGCCTCATCCAATTCAGGATTCGTTCTCCCTGCCAAACAGGCCTGCCCTTTAGGGCGATTCAGTGCAGAAACGTAGACAGCATCGGCACCGGCACGCTTCGCAGCCCCCGCGCAGGCGGGGTTCGTAACAAGGGCGACCACACGGCACTGATCGGTACAGGCGGGCCTCAAAGGGCGTTTGGCGAGCGCCTTGTTAAACTCTTTGTTAGGCTCCTTATCAAGCTCCCTATCAAGTTCCTTGGGAAGAGGACGGCTCCGTTTGCCCGCAAGAAGCGCCTCTTCAAGAAGGGAAAGCGTCTGAGCGCGCACCTTGTGCAGGGCAGAAAAACCGATGCCCACCCCTTCTTCGACATCCACTTTCAAAGAGGTGAAGCGAAAAGGCGTATTGCCTATGCGATCGATATGGCTGCGCACCTCGTCTTCCGTAACGGCTTTGGTGCGCGCTGCCTCGACAAGAGATCCCGTGTGCTCTACTTTGACTCCGTAAGCCTCGGCCACCATGCACAGCGGCTCACCAAGGCGCAGCACAACCTGCGCTCGGGCGGCAACGCGCGGCTCAAAGGGGTTATCACGAAACGCCAGCGACGCATCGCGCACACGAAACACCCTGTCGCCCTTGTTTACGCGCTCTTTCACATTGAGGCGATAGGTGCCCCCCTCACGCGAACACGATGCATCTAACGTGAGGGTACAGTGCCCTTTGTTGGTCCAGAATTCAAGGACATCGCCCTCGTGCAGATCGACAGACGAATCGATTATCGCAGAGCTACCCTCAACGCGCACGACACGCCCCACAAAGACACCGCGGTTGTTGGGACGCTGATAGCTCATGATGTCGTTGCCGCGATGGCCCCTGAGATACCCCTGGGTGAAGCCACGACTGAATGCCTCGGATAGAATCCTGCGCTCATCCTCAGTAGCACCGATCCCGGCTTCGCGCACGGCTCTAAAGGCGGCAAGACGGTCTGTGCTCCGAGCAAAAGCCGAGTCAAAGACCGCAGCCATGCGGTCTATGACGGCACGATAGACACCAACCACCGCAAACACGTATTCGGGTGACTTCATACGCCCTTCCACTTTAAGGCTGCCCACTCCTGCCTCAGCAAGGTCGCACACCAGATCAATTGCGCAGAGATCTTTGGGGGAAAGCAGGCTTTTTCCCTTAGCGGGTAGCGCACCTTTGGCGGCAGCGCTATGGAGCGTATAGGGCAAGCGACACGCTTGGGCGCACATGCCGCGATTGGCGGAGCGTCCCCCGATGAGCGAACTCATAAAGCACTGCCCCGAATAGCACACGCATAGTGCGCCGTGGGCAAACGCCTCCACATCCAAACCTGAAACGTGCGCTTCGCGGGCGAGTTGAGCCACCTCAAAAAGCGTGAGTTCGCGAGCGAGCGTAACCCTCTTTGCTCCCAATTCCGCTGCGGCGCGCACCCCGTCTGTGTTGTGAGTATTCATCTGGGTAGACACGTGAAGATGAGCATCGGGAATGGCACGCAAAAGGGCAGAGGCCACGCCGATGTCTTGAACGATAAAGGCATCTACCCCACATCGATGGGCCTTGCGGGCGAGCTCTATGACATCATCTTCCTCGCCCGGCATCACGACCACATTAAGGGTAAGGTACACACGCACTCCGCGCAGATGAGCGTAATCACATGCCTCAGCCAGCGTATCGAGCGTGAAGTTATCCGCCCCCCGACGGGCGTTAAAGCCCTCACAGCCAAGATAGACCGCATTAGCACCTGCGCACACGGCGGCATGGAGACAGGTCATGTTGCCCGCAGGTGCCAAAAGTTCAAGCGATTCAAACGGATCGACCGAGGCATCGGCAACGCCTTTGCCCCTTGCGCATATCCTTGCGCATGCATGTGGGTTCGGCATGAAAAAATCCTATCGTCATGGGGCAAGGCTTTGCGAATGATAGCGCTTTCGCGTATGGTGGAGGGCATGAAAACGCGGAGAAAACAGCGTGAGATGCGCGCACACCCGGGACAGTGGACCGCACTTGTTGTGCTGGTGGGCATTGCCCTGGCTGCATTCGGATGTTACCAGGGTGCCATGGGACTCGTGGAGGAATGGTGCTCAGATCTACCCAGCATTGAGGACACCAACGCGCTTGAGATGTCCGAACAGTCCACCATCGTAGCAGCCGACTACGATCCGGACACAGGAGAAGGCACGATACTGGCCGAACTCTATTTGGAGAACCGGGTGCCGCTTGAGAGTCTCGATCAGGTGAGTTCCTATGTGGTGGACGGAACCGTCGCTACCGAGGATGAGCGTTTCTACCAACATAACGGCGTTGACCTCCAAGGCATCATCCGTGCTCTCTTCGTGAACCTGGCAGGCGGCCAGGAGGGTGCTTCTACCATCACGCAGCAGCTCGTACGCAACACGCTACTTTCGGATGAGGCCTCAGAGATCTCCATCAAACGCAAGGTTCGCGAGATAGAACTCGCCGTAGAGATGGAGGAAGTCTATTCCAAAGACGAAATCCTTCTCATGTATCTCAATACCATCAACTACGGTGACGGCTGTTATGGCATCCAGGCCGCAGCCCTGCACTATTTCGATGTAGACGCCTCAGATCTCACCATCGCGCAGGCTGCCACGCTCATCGGTATTCCCAACTCCCCTTCGACATACAACCCCTACACCAATCCTGACGCATGTCTGCAGCGCCGCAATCTGGTGCTTGCCCGTATGCTCTCCAACGATGTCATCACGCAGGAGGAATACAACGAGGCGATCGCTGAGGATCTGGTGGTGCGCGAGAAGGATTCCAGCGAGGATACCGACAACGGCATCTATCGCTACGAGTACTTTACCACCTACGTGCGCGACCTGCTTCTTTCCTCCGAAGACGAAGGAGGGTGGGGACTTTCTACCTCTGAGCTGTTCGAGGGTGGTCTCACGATAATCACCACCATAGACCCCACGATGCAGCAATACGCCGAAGAGGCTGTAACGACGCAGTACGAAAGCGGCAGGGTGGGCACAAACCAGGAGTTCGCCCTGACGCTCGTTGACCCTAATACCGGCTACATCAAGGCCATGATAGGCGGCAAGAGTTTCTCGGAAGACCAGTTCAACATGGCAACGAGTGAGAGCGGACGACCCATGGGATCCACCGCTAAGGTTTTCACACTGACCGATGCCATAGAAAAGGGAATCGATCCGGATACCACGATGATGAATTGCGGTACCTCGGTCGAGATCCCCTTAGATGACGGCACCACGCATACGGTATACAACTACGGCAACAACAACTACGGCACTTTGAGTATTGCTAACATGACGGCGGTGTCGTCGAATACGGGTTATATCCGCCTTTCAGTGATAGACTCTGATGAAAGCGGCGTGACTCCTACGTCGATCGTGGCGATGCAGGAGCGTTTAGGGCTGACCCAAAAAGACCTAGACGGCACCCCTAAGCTGCCCGCCGTGTCCACCACAACACTAGGTGTAGGCCAGGCAAATACCACTGAGATGGCGAGCGCATACGGCACCTTTGCAACAGGTGGCATCTATCGCAAGGCCACTCCCATCATCAAGATACTGGATAAAAACGGCAATACGATAAGCACGGACTATTCCACCGGTGTTGAGGGCGAACGGGTGATATCCAAAGAAGTCTCCTACGCCGTAACACAGGTTCTCGAAGGCGTTATCACGAAATCAATCGGCACCGCATCAGCTGCCGCACTGTCTTCCGGCCAGGAGGCGGCCGGCAAAACCGGCACCACCGATGACTGGCATGACCTGTGGTTCGTAGGCTACACCCCGCAGCTTTCCTGCGCGGTATGGACAGGAGATCGCTCCAATGAAGACACGTATTACTCTAGCACCTGGTGCCAGGAGATTTGGCGCGATCTGATAGGCAACTGCCTTGCCGGGCAGTCCTTAGAGGAGTTCGAGACAGCTGACTCCCCCACCTATGACAGCGATTACTCAGGATCGTACGGTAGCAGCTCTCGTTCAAGCAACTCCTCTTCCACGAGCGAAGAAACCTCAACCCCGTCAACAACGGATGATGACGAACAGGATACCGCCACAAACGACCAGAACTCCTCTGATACATCCGGGGATTCTTCAGCAACCGATACCTCTGACTCGAATACGGACTCGACTTCGGGTTCAAATCCAGATACGGGCAGCACTACGACAACACCTGACACAGGAAGCGATAATTCTTCGACCACAACTGACCCGGGTACCACTGGCGGCTCCGATACGACAACAACCCCCACCTCCTTAAGTGTCTTCGATCGCTCAGCACTGACGGGCGCACTTTTTAGCCTCCTGGACAAGCCGAATGCGATACAAGATGCGTTGTTTACCCTCGATCCGACATGGTTCAGGCGAAGGTTTCTTCTCTTTGCCTGAACCGGCGCGCCGGTAGTTTTCCCAGTGCGCCGATAGCCTACATGGATTCGACCACATTTCGCAGCTATCGTTTTTTGCACCGGCTTATCCTGCGCCACCGTACGCCCTGAGACGTGTATGCACTCTTGCTGGCGTAAGGAACCCAAACAGGTGACACATCCCGGTAGCACACCCCCAGACTAGGCCATTTTTGCCTTGGCTTCTTGCCAAGTGCTATCATCAACCAAGCAATTGTTTCATTTCTTCCAAAGAAGGGGGATACAGATGAGTGAAGAGAGTGAAGTGCAGCCCACGCCCGCGACGTGCGCGCACGAATGCGGGGGCTGTCCTGCCACGTGTGATGAGCGTAGCGAGCCTTCCAAGCTCAATCCCAACGCTGTATCGAGCATAGGGCACGTGATCGGCGTGGTAAGCGGCAAAGGAGGCGTGGGTAAAACCCTTGTCACCTGCCTTCTTGCCTCAGAGCTTATGCGGGCGGGCAAGAAAGTGGGCATCATGGATGCCGATTTAACAGGCCCCTCCATACCTAAGGCCTTCGGAGTGTCGGGTCCCCTCCATGCCGACGAAAACGGTCTTTTTCCAGCTGTAAGCGCCAAGGGCGTAAAGGTAATTTCCACCAATTTGCTGCTGCCAAAGGGAGATATGCCTGTGGCATGGCGCGGACCTGTCGTGTCGGGCATGGTGGGTCAGTTTTTTAATGAGGTGAATTGGGGCACCATCGACTATCTTCTCGTTGATATGCCTCCCGGAACGAGTGACGTTTTGCTGACCGTATTCCAGCAGATCCCTCTAGACGGCATCGTAACCGTCTCAGCTCCACAGGAACTTGTGGCCATGATCGTGGGCAAGGCCGTAAATCTCGCCCGACAGATGGATGTGAGGGTTGTCGGTCTAGTTGAA
This sequence comes from uncultured Slackia sp., assembly GCA_964560045.1. Taxonomy (GTDB): domain Bacteria; phylum Actinomycetota; class Coriobacteriia; order Coriobacteriales; family Eggerthellaceae; genus Slackia. The sequence goes on along the minus strand of CAZLKG010000028.1, from coordinate 339 downwards.
AACATGGCCTACTTCCAATGCGACGGATGCGGCACAAAGCACCACATCTTTGGAAAGCCCCAGGGAGCTGAGGTAGCAAAGAAATACGACATCCCCGCCTACGCCACACTTCCCATCGATCCTTCCTTCGCAGCTTTGGTAGATGCGGGAGCCATCGAGAACTATGATGTGAAAGATGCCCTCAAGTCCATCATTGATGTGATTTGAAAATAGGTCAAATCCTCTTGACCCCTTTTTCGAGTCCTGTATAATCGCGTCTCGCACTTCGCAAGAGGAAGCATCCAAGGGGCCTTAGCTCAGCTGGGAGAGCGCATGGCTGGCAGCCATGAGGTCAGGGGT
>CAZLKG010000027.1:12139-13583 GCA_964560045.1 uncultured Slackia sp. | reverse complement strand
CGCTGATTAGCCCGCAGGTGCCTGCGCGTGCTCATGTGCTCCCACGTGTGCCTGCGCCGCCTCCGCGCACAGCCCTTGGGGTCTATCTTGAAGGGTTTGTGCCTCTCCTCTGCTTTTCCGTCACTCTTTACTTTTCCGTCGCGTTTTGCCTTTGTGTAGAAGCAAAGCAACAAGACCACCAAACAAGACCGCGATCATCAAGGATGCATCCCTATGGCCAAACGGCATGAGCGCACACGCGCGCGTCGTAGCGCCCTGCAGGCGCTCTACCAAAGTGAGATTCTGGGTATTCCTGCCGATGAGCTTGTCGATGCAGGGATGCTTCCCGACGGGTCGTATCTGGATGCCTACGCTCGTTCGCTGGTGTTGGGGATCGCCTCGCATATTGCAGGCATCGACTCTGCCATCAGTGTCTGCTCCCAAAACTGGGCCATCGATCGCATGCCTGTGGTGGATAGGTGTGTCCTGCGCATTGCCGTGTTTGAAATGAAATATGAGAGCAGTGTACCCATTTCGGTGGCTATCAATGAGGCAGTCGAACTGGCCAAGGAATTCGGTGGTGAGGACGAATCTCACCGCTTTGTAAATGGAGTCTTAGGCCGGATTGCCAGAGATCTCGCTACCGATTCGTCAGGGGATAGATCCTCATTTGGGGCAGAGGGGAACGAACTTAATTCTGCGTCTGCCCACGCCAAACCGCTCGATACCATCCAGGAAGTTGACTAGCTTATGGATCCAAAGACGGAAAACACCTTCACCGAGATCCGCGATCGCCTAGAAGAGATTGCACTTGAGGTGAAGGGTGACAAGATCTCGCTCGATGCCGCCCTCGATTTGTATGATGAGGCCGTAAAGCTAGGAATGGAGGCTACCGAACTTCTGGAGTCTATGGACGAAAATCCTGATGCGGATACCGATGCGGCTTCGCAGAACCCTGAGGAAAGGACGTAAGGCGACGTACGGAAAGGTTTGCGCTTGAGAAAAAGGCTTGAAGTGGTCTGAGGAAACCCTCTGCGGCAGGCCGTTCGCCCCCGGTAATTCCGTTGTTGAGTGAGGTCTTTGGTTTTTGTCGGGTAAGTATCGCATCGTGCGCATGCCGATTGAATCGTCCGTTGGACGCGTTCCCGTGCTTCGCGCTTTAAGATGTAGCTTGAAGTCGTGCAAGATGGGGGCAAAATGTGGCAAGCGGTTGTTCGCGGCGCGACAGCGCGCCGCCGGATAGAGAAGCTGAGAACATGAAACATCGCATCCTTGACATGATAGCCTCTCCTGCCGATCTCAAAGTCCTCACCAATGAGGAACTTCAGACCCTGGCAGCTGAGATCCGCGAGCAGATTGTGGCTACCACCTCTAAGACCGGTGGGCATGTGGCCCCAAGCCTTGGTGCGGTTGAGCTCATTCTCGCGTGTCACAGCGTGCTCGACTGTCCACATGATAAGCTCTT
>CAZLKG010000027.1:0-12129 GCA_964560045.1 uncultured Slackia sp. | reverse complement strand
GGACATCAGGCCTACGCACACAAGCTCATCACCGGTAGGCTCGCTCAATTCGATACCCTGCGTCAGTATCAGGGAGTCTCGGGGTTTACCAAGGCTTCCGAAAGCCCTTACGACGTACATCCCTCAGGCCATGCTTCCGATTCGGTATCGGTGGCGCTAGGCCTTGCCCTTGCGCGCGATCTGCGCGGAGGTGATGAGAAAATAGTCACCATCATCGGCGATGCCTCCCTTTCCGGAGGCATGTCGTTTGAAGCGCTCAACCATGTGGGTCAGGCGCAAACGCCTATGGTCATCATCCTCAACGATAATGAGATGTCCATTTCGCGAAATGTGGGAGCCCTGGCATCCTATTTGGGTCATAAGCGTGCCTCTAAATCCTACACGCGCACGCGCGACCATATACAAAACGCGCTTGAAGCGCGCGGCGTTTGGGGGCAAGGGCTGGTTAACTTCGGCCGCAACGTCAAAGACTCCATTAAGCAGATGATAATCCCCGATGAGATGCTGTTTGAACAGCTGGGGCTTCTGTGTACGGCCCCCATTCCCGGCCATGACATATCGGCGCTCAAACACACGCTTGAGGTGGTGCTCAAGGCTGATGGTCCCGTGCTTATGCATGTAGTTACCAAAAAAGGCAGAGGTTATGCTCCCGCAGAGACACATCCCGATGTGTTCCATGGCGTGGGGCCTTTCGATATCGCCACAGGAGAGGTGAAAAAAAGCCCGTCTGTGGCCCCCAAGTACACAAATGTCTTTGGAGAGGCACTTGTGGCCGAGGCAGAGCGCGACAAGAGCATCGTGGCAATCACTGCCGCCATGAAAGATGGCACGGGTCTTGCTCCTTTTGCTGAGAAGTTCCCTGAGCGCTTTGTGGACACAGGGATCGCGGAAGAGCACGCGGTAGGTATGGCGAGTGGCCTGGCGATTGCGGGGATGAAGCCGGTGGTGGTCATCTACTCCACGTTCATGCAGCGCGCCTTTGACCAGATTGTTATCGACAACGCCCTTCCCAACCTGCATACGGTGTTTTGCCTCGATCGCGCCGGGTTGGTGGGCGATGATGGTCCCACGCACCACGGTGTATTCGACATTGCCTATATGCGCATGATTCCTCACATGAAGGCCATGGCTCCATCGGATGAGGCTGAGCTGGTTCATATGCTCCACACGGCACTCGCACTTGAGGGCCCTGTGTCGCTGCGCTACCCGCGTGGTGAGGCGCGTGGGGTGAGTTTGCCCGATGATCCCCAGGTGTTAGAGGTGGGCAAGTCGCGCACGGTGCGCGAAGGCGATGATGTGGCCATCCTCGCCTTTGGTCGTATGGTGCAGGAGGCTGAGCAGGCTGCCGATATCCTAGCGGAGGAGGGCGTGAGCGTGCATGTGGTTGACATGCGCTGGATCAAGCCCTTCGATGAGGAAGCGGCGCGTGCTGCGGCTGAAAAATGCCGCCTGGTCTGCACGGCGGAGGAAGGTGTTATCAAAGGAGGAGTGGGTGAGGGCATCCTAGAGGCACTGGCAAAGGCTCCTCTGAAAAAAACTCCACGACTGATAACCTTCGGCATTCCCGATGCCTTCATCCAACAGGGCAAAATTGCGCTTTTGCACAGAGATTTAGAGATAGATGCCCAAGGCATGGCCCAGCGCATCCGCAAGGCACTTGCCGATCTGTAAGCGTCTGCATGGTCTTCAGCGAGCTTGTTGCTTCTTGACAACCTGTTCGGGGAAATCGCTCTGCCTGGATCCGGCATCGCAGAGGGTGTCGTCGCGTATACTTTGGCGGCAGGTACAGGAGCGAAGTGAGTGGACGGCCATGTATACCGAACAAGTCAAGCCAAAAAAGATGCGCCTTGATGATCTCTTGGTTTATCAGGGCTATTTTCCTGATCGGGAGGCCGCATTGCGCGCGGTGCTCGCGCACGAGGTTCGCGTAGATGATGTGTATCCCACCAGTGCAGCACTTCAGGTGCCCCCTGATGCCGATGTCTTCGTGCGCAACCGCAGGCGCTTCGTGAGTCGCGGAGGGTACAAGCTCCAAGGCGCGCTCGATGCGTTCAAGCAGGACGTGAGAGGTCTGCGCTGTATCGACATCGGAAGCTCAACCGGGGGGTTCACCGACTGTCTTTTGCAGGCGGGTGCTGCGAGCGTGACGTGTGTGGATGTGAACTACGGTCAGCTCGCCTGGAAGCTGCGTCAGGATGCTCGCGTTGCGGTATTCGAGCGCACCAACATCAAAAGCGCCTCGCCAGAGGTGCTTGGTGCGCCCTTCGATGTGTTGGTGGCCGATGTGTCGTTCATCGGCCTGGCGGGTCTAGCTCCTGTGTTCGCTGCGTTGTGTGGGCCGAAAAGCGTGCTCTTGGCCCTCGTGAAACCGCAGTTCGAAAGCGCACATGATGAGACCGATCGTGGAGTTGTACGCGATCCCGCAGTGCGTGAGCGTGTGGTGCGCGAAGTGGCTCAGGCGCTTGAGGCCGTGGGTTTTGCGGTGGAGGGGGTTGTGGAGAGTCCGATCACGGGGGCCGAAGGAAACGTGGAATACCTCATGAAGGCGATTTTCGGGCGCTGACCGTGGCGCGCAGCTTCGCCATCTCGCATCCTTCCTTGCTACAGCCGGTTATTACTGCCCCACTCGCACATGCTGTCAAGGATGGGGATGAGAGAGCGTCCCCGTTTGGTGAGGCTATATTCGACCTTGGGAGGGATTTGGGGGTATTCCTTGCGATGTACAAGCTGATCCGCTTCCAGCTCCTTAAGTGCGGAGGCAAGCGTTTTATACGAAATAGATCCGATGTAGCGCTTCATTTCGTTGAAGCGAACCACGCCGAATTCCATAAGCGCATAGAGAATGGTCATCTTGTACTTTCCGTTGATGAGCGAGAGTGTGTAACTAAACCCCGTCTCACCTAGATTCTCTGCTGATATGCAGCGGTTCTCCATAGCATCCTCCCTTGAAGCGCTTTCTTTTCGATGCGTACAGGTTGCTTTTATAAGTATCACACTTCGGTACGCATGCTTGCACGGGATCGTGGAACTTCCGCGCTTTTTAGATTTTAGATTCGGGATCGGATACATGCGGTCCATGGTGCGGTAGGCGGGCGAGGCGATCACAGAGAGGTGTGCAGATAGGCAGATAGGTTTGGCTACAGTGGCGCGCAGGAGACGTATTCTTTTAGTGGCGCGCTGGCAGAATGCCCGTAGAGGCATGCAGAGGGTGTACCCGCAGGGGTGCGCGGGAGGGTGCGCCACAGGGATACTGCGACAATGCCGCCCGTGGTGCGCTCGTGGGGGTGCGCGGGAGGGTGACTACTCGTTTTGACGTAAGGATCTCGAATTACGATGATTTCTCGATAGCGATTGTGTAGCGCGCGTACGTTGAAGGGCGTATCTCGTATGAAGCGGAGGTTACGGGAGCGTCATCAGGGGGGTTTCAGCTGCGTGTAGGTGGTAGAGTGTTTACCGGAAACGAGCAAGGAGCCGCCTTGAAGGCGGATCTACAAAAAACATCGCCAAGAGATAGCGATGCGGAAAGAAAGTGATTGCCATGACCGACGACATCAGAGACGATCAAACCGCTGGCACCTCGGACAGTAAATCCGACCAGTCTGGTTTTGCCACGCATCCGACCCAGCCCGCACAACAACCCTACTACACACCAGCCCATCAGACTTATCCCCAGGTGGGGAGTACTGCTTATGGTCACCAGACTCAGCAGGCCCAACAGGCATATCAGCAGCAGGTCTACCAGTACGCTGCGCAGGTGCAGCCGCAGTATGATAAGCCTGCTAAACAAAAAGATCCCAAAAAGAGGTCGACAGCTCGAACCTTTGGCGTGAGTTTCGCAGGTGCAGCCCTCGCGGTGATCATCGGCTTCGGTTGCTTTGCAGGCTACCAAGCCCTCACCGGCTCAAGTTCTTCCAGCTCATCAAGCTCATCAAGCTCATCAATATCAACATCCTCGTCGGGAACGACCATTGAGGTATCGGGCGAGGATACGACGCTTGCTGTGGCTGTGGCTGAAAAATGCCTGCCCTCCATCGTGAGCATTGATATCTATGAGAGTTCCTCATCAAGCTCCCAGTCGGTTTTTGGCTTCGAGATTCCCGGCCAAGACGATGATGCGACTTTGACCCAGACCTCCCTCGGATCCGGCGTTGTCATCTCTTCGGATGGCTACATCATCACGAACAACCACGTGGTGGAGGGGGCCGATGCCATCAAGGCCACCATCAATGGTACCGAATATGATGCGGAGCTGGTGGGTGCCGATTCATCGAGCGACATAGCAGTGATCAAGGTGGATGCGACCGATCTTACCGCTATAGAGATAGGGTCGTCCTCAGATCTTGAGGTAGGCGAGTGGGTGATGGCTCTTGGCAATCCATTCGGTCTTGAGAACTCTGTGTCCACCGGCGTGGTGAGCGCTTTACAGCGCTCCGCTACCATGCAGGACGAAACCACAGGGGAGACGGTCATCTATCCCAACATGATTCAGACCGATGCCACCATCAACCCCGGTAACTCGGGTGGTGCGCTGGTGGACAGCGAAGGCAAGCTCGTTGGTATCAACTCGATGATCCAGTCCACCTCTGGGTCCAGCTCGGGCGTGGGATTTGCCATCCCAATTGATTACGCGATAGGTATTGCTGAGCAGATCATGAACGGTGAGACACCCACGCATGCCCAGCTCGGTGTGTCCATGGTGGAGATAACGCCCGCCCTGGCCCAATACTACAACTTGGCCACCGATTCGGGCGTGTATGTAGCCAACGTCTACGCCGATAGCGCCGCTGATGAGGCTGGCATCCAGTCGGGCGACATCATCATCCAGTTCGACGACCAGGAGGTGACCAGCGCCTCTGATTTGCAGCTAGCGGTGCGCTCCAAAAATCCAGGAGATACGGTTGAGGTAGTGGTGAACCGTGACGGAGAAGAGTTGACTCTCTCGGTTACGCTGGGCGACGATGAGGAAACCCTAGGCACTTCCGATGACAGCGCCGAATCTTATGGATACGGTAACAACTATGATGATGACGATCTGTTTGGCTTTGGCTACTAGGGGTTGCCCAGCTTGAATCTGCGGATTTTGCGCGTTGGATACCTACTTCTTTTTCGGACGGCCTCTTTCGGGAGGCCGCCTTCTATATCCGGAAGAGCAGTGCATGATGGCCGGATTGATGCTTGCCGTGACCAAGACCACCTTTTACTCTTGGATATCTGCCCTTCGACGAACTTGAGAAAAAGCAGGTTCGCGCAAGACGTGGGATGCGCGTTATCGTAAGATGCACGAAGTGCCAGAATCGACAAGAAGGGTGAAATCCATGCCTGCGGAAGGTTATAAGTACCATCGTGTGCTGCTGAAGCTCTCTGGCGAAGCGCTTATGGGTGATGCCGGTTACGGCATCGATCCGAAGGTTATCGCCGATCTTGCCGAACAGATAAAAGAGATCGTTGATGACGGAGTTCAGGTGGCCGTCACGGTGGGCGGGGGCAACATTTTTCGCGGCGTTGCAGGAAGCGCCAGGGGTATGGATCGTGCCCAGGCTGACTACATTGGCATGCTCGCAACCGTGATGAACGCGCTCGCTCTGCAAGACGGCCTTGAGCGTCACGGTGTAGCTTCTCGCGTACAGTCGGCCATTGAGATGCGTCAGGTGGCCGAGTCCTACATTCGTCTGCGCGCCGTGCGCCACATGGAAAAGGGCCGCGTAGTCATCTTTGCTGCCGGTACCGGCAACCCTTACTTCACCACCGACACCACAGCTGCCCTGCGCGCCTGCGAGATAAACGCCGACTGCATGATGAAGGCAACCAAGGTGAACGGTATTTACGATTGCGACCCTGCGACCCATCCCGATGCTAAGCGCTTCGACAAGATCAGCTACCTGGATGTACTCACCAAAGAGCTCGATGTTATGGATGCTGCCGCAATCTCACTATGTAAGGACAACGGCATGCCACTGCTCGTGTTCAATATGACCGTGCCCGGCAATATCGCACGCATTCTGAAAGGCGAGAACGTGGGTACCTTGGTCTACTGAGTCCGGATTGTCACTTCTGCCATAGGGCGCTTCGTTTGGCGGAGGTTCGCTACAAGATGACGTTCGTCACAAGATGAGGAGGAACCGAAATGACCGCTGAGATTATGTCTGCCGCTGAGGCTGGCATGCAAAAGGGCCTGGACAATTTGAAAGAGGCCTTTTCCGGCGTGCGCACGGGTCGCGCCAACGCGATGATGCTCGACAAGATTCGCGTGGACTACTACGGCCAGCCCACCCCCGTCAACCAGATTGCTGCCGTAAAGGTGCCGGATGCGCACCTGATCGTAATAGAGCCGTGGGATAAGGGTATTCTGCGCGCTGTGGAGCATGCCATTCTCGCGAGTGACCTGGGCATTACGCCATCTAACGACGGTTCGGTCATTCGCCTGCCTATTCCTGCACTTACCGAGGAGCGTCGCCGTGAGCTGGTGAAGCAGTGTCGTACATTTTCCGAGGAGGCACGCGTCGCCATTCGCAGCGCGCGTCGTGAGGCTAACGCCAAGATCGAGCGTGGCAAAAAGGATGCCGAGATCCCCGAGGATGAGGCTCGTCGCGCTACGGCGCAGATCCAGAAACTTACCGATAAATACGTTGCCACGGTTGAAGACATGCTGAAGAAGAAAGAGGCCGAGGTGATGGAGATCTAGGAGTCTTTGTGTACCTCAAACCACTTTGCGACATATTTCCCAATCCCCCCGGAGGGCTTGACGCCTCGAAGCTCATTGAGGAGCGTGTGCCGCAGCACGTTGCCGTGATCATGGATGGCAATGGCCGCTGGGCCAAAAAGCGTGCAATGAATCGTCTCAAGGGTCATCGTGCAGGTATTGAGGCCGTGCGCGAGACCATTCGCTGTGCGCATGACGTGGGCGTGCGCTATCTTACTATCTACTCATTTTCCACCGAAAACTGGAAGCGCCCCCAAGATGAAGTGAGGGGACTCATGGGGCTGTTCGCCAAAACCATGCTCGCTGAAGTAGATGCCCTTGATGCGGAGAATGTGCGCGTGCGCACCATAGGGGATCTTTCGGCTCTGCCCGATGAGACGCGTGGAGCTTTTGATAGTGCGTGGAGGCAGACGCGTTCCAACACGGGGATGACGCTGGTCGTGGCGGTGAATTATGGCGCGCGAGAAGAAATTCTGCGCGCTGCCAAGGCCTGCGTGAGCCGCGCGCTCATTGAGGCTGAAAAAGGTGGCAAGACGGAAGATCTTACCGAGGATATTTTTGAGCGCGGGCTGTATACAGCCGGCATTCCCGACCCTGACCTCGTTATCCGCACCTCCGGTGAGATGCGCATCTCCAACTTCCTTTTGTGGCAGATGGCCTATTCTGAGTTTTACAGTACCGAAGTGTTGTGGCCTGACTTTGATCGCTACGACTTTTTGCGCGCTCTTTTGGACTATCAGGGGCGCGATCGTAGATTCGGGGCGGTGTAGTGCGTGGCTGGCAAACGCGACATGGAAACGAATTCCAAAGCTCCGGTGCGTCAGCGCGCAAGAGCCACCTATGAGAGCACCAAGTCCAAGGCAAGCGAGAAAAAAGAGGCCGCCAAGGGCTTTGTCTACAAGAAAACGCCGGAAAAGTTCAAGAACCCTTCTGATATCCAAGTGCGGTTTCGTACGGGTGTGGTGTATGTCGGCATGACCGTGCTGTGCTCTTTGGCCAGCAACATTACGACGGTGATCATGCTGTGTGCGGTTGCGGGAATCTGCGCGGGTGAATTCTTTTACATGCTGCGCTCAGACGCAAAGCTCCCCAACGAGTTTTTGGGAATCATCGCCGCTATGGCGTATCCGATCAGCGTGTGGCAGATGGGTCTTTCCGGGGCATTGCTGGTAACAGGTGCGCTGCTCATTGCTCTTTTGGTGTGGTATGTGTTCTGGTCGCGCGCCCGCGTGGGTGATGTGGGTGTGTCGTTTTTCGGAGCTGCCTACACGGGCCTGCTCCTTTCGCCCCTCATTCTGGTGCGTATGGGTGTGCCGGACTTTTGGGGTGGCGTGCTCGTGGTTGGCATCTTCTGCAGCGTGTGGGCCAATGATTCCTTTGCTTATCTGGTGGGCAGCAAGCTGGGTAAGCACAAGATGGCACCGAGGATTTCTCCCAAGAAGAGTTGGGAGGGGTTCTTCGGTGGGCTTGTAGGGTCGGTTCTGATTTGGTGCGCGATGACCTTCATCCCCGGGGTGAATATGGACGTTTTTCAGGCGGCTGCTTTTGGCGTTGCATGCGGCCTGTTCGGGGTGTTGGGTGATTTGGCAGAAAGTCGCATTAAGCGCAACTCTGGTGTGAAGGATTCAGGCACCATCATGCCGGGCCACGGAGGTCTGCTCGATCGTTGCGATTCCATGTTTTTGGTGGCAGCACTTGCGGGTGTTCTGCTCGTGGGTAGCGGCTGCATTCCTTATGCCTTTACGTAGCATCTTTGTTTATCGTACCCGCTCATGGTTACGCTTCCGCATCAGCGCGCCTTATCGGTCGATGAGAAAAACCCTCGCCCGCACCTGCGTCCGTCCTTGCTTTTGCTCTTTTCCTCGAAGCACTCAAAGGCAAAGGCAAAATCCGAGTATGTCTTTGCCCTTGTTCTTGTCTTTGTTCTTGTTCCTGCTGCTCTACAGGTCACTATCTTCGCCTTTTTCGCTTTTTTGTCTGTCAGCAGCGCTTTGTGAAAGGAAGGGGTCGTATGCCTAAACTCCGCATCGTTATTCTTGGTTCCACCGGATCAATCGGCACGCAGACTCTTGATGTTGTGCGTCGCCATGCCGACAAGCTCGAGGTAGTGGGTCTTGCGGCATATTCAAACGTGGACAAGGTGTTAAAGCAGGCTCATGAATGTAAGGTGCGCCATATTGCGTTTGGCGATGAGTCCTTGGTACATGATGCTCGGCTGACAGGTGCACAAACGCTATCCGGCCACGAGGGTGTGACCGTGGGGTTCGGGCAGGAAGGCTTGCTTGATCTTGTGCGCATGGATGGCGTGGATATGGTGATAAACGCACTGGTGGGCGCTGCTGGGATGCGCGCGTCGTATGAAACGCTGGCCCGTGAAAAGCGCCTTGCGCTTGCCAATAAGGAAAGCCTTGTGGTTGCGGGCGATCTCATCATGCCGCTTGCCGCTCAGGTGGATGCAAAACTTGCTGCGTCTTGGGAGATTACCGATGCGAGCTGCACGGGCGCAGAAAAACCCGCAGTGCGCCTGGCGGGCACGGTGGATGCGCCCGGCATGCGCGGTGCCCTCATGCCCATCGATTCCGAACACGGTGCTATCTATCAGTGTCTTTTGGGCGAGTGCTCCCGTGAGGTAGCGGCGCTGTGGGTTACGGCAAGCGGTGGTCCTTTCCGTGGCAAGACGCGCGCTGAGCTGTCGGCTGTGACGTCAAAGCAGGCTCTTGCGCATCCTACCTGGCATATGGGTGCCAAGATCACCATCGACTCCTCAACACTCATGAACAAGGGACTTGAGGTCATCGAGGCACATCATCTGTTTTCTATGTCTTACGAGAACATCAAAGTGGTGGTTCAGCCTCAAAGCGCAATTCACTCAATGGTGGAGTTCTCCGATGGCAGCGTGAAGGCACACTTAGGAACAACCGATATGCGGATTCCCATCCAGTTTGCGCTGAGCTATCCCGACCGCTGGGATGCGCCCGTAAAACCCCTTGATTTCACGACGCTGGGAAGCCTTGAGTTCTATCCGCCTGACACCGATACGTTTCGCTGCCTTGCCTTGGCGCGCCATGCCGGAAGTGTGGGCGGAACGCTGCCGTGCGCGATGAACGCAGCCAATGAGGTGGCAGTGGCACAGTTTTTGCGGGATGCGTGCGGCTATCTGGATATTGATGCGTGCGTGGAACACGTGATGAGCCGCCATGAATCCGTTGGGGTGCAGCGGGTTGAAAGTCTTGACCAGCTTGCTGAAGTGGATGCGTGGGCGCGCAGGGAGGCGCAAGCATTTCTTCAAACGCGCAGGAAGTAGAGCACCTTTTGAGAATGAATGTATCTGCGCGTTTCCCGATCCATAGCCCGGAAATTACTTGCCCATGGCAGATCTGAGATTTACATTCAACCGGCGGGGCGTAGTGGGAATCATAGTGGAAATCTTAGGCCGGAACAGGAACAAGAGGAAGAGGAAGAGGAAGAGGAAGAGGAACCGCAGCCCTTTTTTGTCTGTTTGATGGTATGAGGATTGTTCGGCGGGTAAGATGCAGTCAGGCTGCGTATCTGCAGGCTATTATGTCTTGGCTCTGTGTTCAATGAAGTGCATGTCTTCAAACAGCAGACGTGTGTGTTTTCAAAGCAGGTATGCTATCAAAAGGGGTGCTTCGGTACGCCGGTCACCTACGGCTGATGAAACGATATCGAGGAGGAACACATGAACACCGAAGAGCTTCACTATCTGGAACTTCTCTCCGAATCCTTTCCCACAGTTGCCGCCGCCTCGGCGGAGATCACCAAGATCAGCGCCGCCTTGAGCCTGCCGAAGGGCACCGAGTTGTTTATGTCCGACATCCATGGCGAATATGCTGCCTTCTCGCATCTTTTGAGAAACGGGGCGGGTTCCATCCGTGCAAAGATTGATGAGGAATTCGGCGATTCTGTGACCGAGGCCGAAAAACGCCAGCTCGCTACGCTGATCTATTATCCTCATGAGAAGCTGAAGATAATCCTTGACCACACAGACAATAAGGAAGCGTGGATGCGCATCACGATAGAGCGGCTTATTGTCATATTGAAGCGTGTGTCCGAAGGGCATCTGTGCTCCAAGGTGCGTAGTGCCTTTCCTGAGGAATTCGCCTGTGCTATCGATGAACTTATGCTCGGGGGCAGCTGTGCGGCTGAGAGCGCGAAGCAGCGCTGCTCAATCATAGATGCGCTCATCATTCACATCGGTCGCGCCCCGGCCTTTATCGAGGCGCTGTGCCTACTCATACAGCGCTTTTCAATTGAGCATCTGCATCTTTTGGGAGACGTATACGATCGCGGTCCTGAGCCTGATTCCATTATGGATACGCTTTCACACTATCCCAGCCTTGATATCCAATGGGGTAATCACGATATCGTATGGATGGGCGCTTCACTCGGTCAGCGCGGCTGTATTGCCCATGTGGTGCGCAACTGCGCGCGCTACGGCAATCTTTCTATTCTGGAAGATTCCTACGGCATCAACATCCTTCCGCTTGCGATGTTTGCCATGGAGGCATATCGCGACGATCCCTGTGTGGCATTTGGTCTCAAGGGTAATCCTGATCTAAGCGAGCGGGATCGCGTGATGAACATCAAGATCCAAAAGGCCATGGCCATCATCCAGTTTAAGGTGGAGGCTCAGCTCATTGATGAGTATCCCGAGTTTGGTCTGGCCGATCGCAAACTGCTCGATAAAATTGATTACGAGCGAGGCACGGTTGTGGTTGATGGTGTGGAATATGAGCTTACCGACACGGTGCTTCCCACAGTTGACCCCCGTGATCCCTATCGTCTTACCCCGGGAGAGGAAGAGGTCATGCAACGCCTTGAACAGGCGTTTATGGGCTGCGAGAAACTTCGACGCCACATGCACCTGTTTTTGGAAGCGGGCAGCTTGTACAAGATCTCCGATAATAACCTGCTCTTTCATGCTAGCGTGCCGCTGAAAGAGGACGGAGGGCTTTTGGAGGCCGACATATTCGGCGAGAGATGCGCCGGTAAAGCGCTCTATGATGTGTTGGAGCGCCACGTATACGCAGCCTTTTTCAGCGATGATGAGCTTGCGCGCAAACGTGGGCGCGATCTGATGTGGTGGTTGTGGCTAGCACCGGAGTCGCCCTTGTTCGCCAAGAGCAAGATGGCCACGTTCGAGATTTATTTTGTAGCTGACAAGGTGGCGCGCAAGGAGGTCAAAAACCCCTTCTATTCGCGCCTGGACAACCCGGATGCTATGGCGGTCATCTTTGAGGACTTTGGGATGGATCCCAAAACCTCGCGAATCGTGTGCGGCCATGTGCCGGTAAAGGCGAAGGATGGCGAGGATCCCGTCAAGTGCCAAGGCCGCGTGCTTATCATCGACGGCGGTTTTTCGCGAGCCTATCAGCCAACCACGGGTATTGCGGGCTATACGCTTATCT
>CAZLKG010000026.1:0-13775 GCA_964560045.1 uncultured Slackia sp. | reverse complement strand
TCATCTTGGACATGTGCGCGCAAGGTGCTGGATGGGTAACGAAAGGTGCCGTCATCGGTTTTTCTTCTATAATGGACGTGTGCGGTGAAATGATCCGCTTGGAGCGTCAAGGCGCGCTTTCTTGCGGAATAAGGAGGAACACCATGGCCAAAAAACTCGGCATCTTTCTGGCGGGCGGCGTGATAGGTGCCGCTGTTGCATTGCTCTATGCCCCTCGACCTGGTGCGGAGACGCGCGCCATCGTGGCTGAGAAGGCCAACGAGGCTTGGAGTCAGGCTCAAGAACTGGGTGCTCAGGCGGTTGTGCGTGGCCAGGAGGCTTATGCAGGAGCTGTTGCCCAAGGCCAGCGTGTATACGATCAAGCTCAGGATCTCGGTCAGGCTGTCTACGCTAACGTGGCTACGGCAAGTCAGGCTGCCGGTATTCATGCGGCCGCCGTTGGAAAGCAGGCTTATGAGGGTGCTAGGGTGGGTGCCCATGCTGCTGCTCGGCGCATGCAGTCCGCCGCCGAGAACATGCGCCCCGTCTTTTCCGCGAAAAATGACGAACTGCGCGCCAAGATCGATGCTGCCCGTGAGCGTATAGCCGCTCAGGTTGCTAAAAACGCCGAAGCTGCCTACGCTTCCATGACAGGCAAAGCCCCCATTGCCGCCGAAGGTGACACCAGCGCTATCAATTCGGAATGGGTTGAAGAATCGGCGGCCAGTCAGGGGGACTCCATAGATCGACAGAACGCCCCTACGGGGAAGAGAGAAACCGAGTAGCGAGCTTTCAGAGCGTGCGCTGCGATATATCAGGCGATCGGGGCCGACATGATGTCGGCCCCGATCATGAAAAGGGAATGCATCGTCTATCGGACTCAAGGCGTAGATCCGATGGTGGCCTTGGTTGCTAAGAGGGGTTTTATGGCCAAGAAACGGCTTGTCACAAGCAATGATATGTACAGGATGCGCGTGCTTGGAGGAAAACGTGCCCATCGCATAGGTCGCGTGAAGTCATGCGTGTTTCATCCCTCTGCAAAGCGCTGTATCGGATTTGTTGTCAAACGCCCCGATTTGCTCTGGATGTTTCGCCGCAAAGACCTGTTCGTGGCCTTGGACGGCTTCGATTTTATCGACGGTCGAATCGTGGTAAAAAACAATGCAGACGCAAGCGGTTCTGAGGCGTGTCGCCGTCTTGGCGTGAATTGGGATGATTGTATTCTGTGGGAAGGCATGCCCCTCATAACCGCCGACGGAACCGCAGTGGGCTATGTGAGCAACATTACGTTCTCACTTACTACGGGCGAGGTGAGTGAAGTGGTGGCCTCTAACGGCGCCGCGGCCAAATACCTCTTGGGCACGCTCAGCGTTCCGGGAAGGCTCATTTATGGGTTTAGGCGCGGCATGGGTGCGCAGCTTGCGGTGCGCAGCGATTCCCGTGAAAGCGTTTCAGAGGACAAGGAGTTCATGGGAGCCATTCTGGTGTCCGATGATGTGTGGGCACTACATCCTGAAGGTGGTTGGGCTGAGGCGGCAGGAGATCTCACCGCCAAGGCGTCGGCTCGCGTGAAGGAGAAAGTTGCGGAGTACAAGCCCAAGGTGCAGGCGGCAACGCATGCGGCTGGTAAGGTCGTAAACGATGGCGCATACGCCGTGGGCAAGCAGCTGGCGGCTAGCAAAGGCATGTTCTCGGCCTTCAAGGAAGAGTTTGAGAAGGCCAAAAACGGGAAATAACGATCCGTGCTTCGTTTGCGTGCCCTAAGTCCCAAGTAACACATAGCGTCAAGATCTTTGCGGATTGACAGCCTTATAAAACGTTAACAGTCCGTCAACGGCGCGCGACGGCTTAGTGACGATCGGGCCTTCATACATCAATACACCTGTGCCGCATGGCACAATGGAGTGTGTTGCAAATGGGATATGCAGAAGGAATAACGGGAATCAACTATGGTAGACGCGCATCACGACGGCACGAAAACCAACAAGGACTTTCACAGAACGTGTAGCACCTCTACCACGGGCAAGCTGCGCATCAAAGGAGCAGAACTTCGAGAAGAGTTGCACGAAAAGCGTGAGGAACTTCACGAGAAGCGCGAGGAACTTGGTGAGCGGCTTAAGGCCCCTGTTTCCACCAAACCGCGCTGGGCGCGCTTAACTAAGGCTGACTTGTTCAAACTTGCGGGGCTTGCTGTCTTCTTCGTGTTGCTTGCTGTGGTATGTGTTCTCATCTGGCCCATTGTGTCCGGGCTTACCGAGCCTGGCGGGATCAGCCGTATCGTCGATCGGGTTCAAAGTGCCGGTCCTTTGGGCGTGCTCATGCTCTTGGGCTTTCAATTCCTCCAAATCGTGGTGGCGTTCATCCCCGGCGAGATGGTGCAGATAGCTGCCGGTATGATGTTTGGAACCTGGGGCGGCGCGGCCATCATATTCGCGGGTTGTGTGATATCAAGCATGTTTATTTACGTCGTAGTAAGCAAGCTGGGCGCTCCTTTTGTGCAGGATATGATTCCCGAGAAATGGATGAATAAGCTGCGCGATTTGGACGAAAGCGACAAGCTGGATACCATCGTGTTCGTACTATTTTTGATTCCCGGGCTTCCCAAGGATGTGTTCACCTATCTCGTACCGCTCACCGGCATGAGGATGCGCGATTTTGTGGTGTTGTCCAACGTGGGGCGTCTCCCCGGCATTATCGTGTCCACCATGGCGGCGGATCGCCTGATTGAAGGCCATTGGGTTCAGGGGGGAGTCCTGTTTGTTGTCTGCGCGGCCATCGCCGTCCTGGCCATCATCTTTCACGAGAAGATTTTTGCCCTCTTAAGAAGAAAAAAGAGCTGAGGACGCGGGGCGCTTGTGACAAGCGCCCCGCGTGCACCGATCGTTATACTTAAGCGTCTGCCTTTGAAACGCTGTTGGTTCCAGCGGGAGTTATCCCTTTTAGGCCTTGTCCGATGGTGTTTTTGAGTACCAGCAGCACCGCTATGGTGATTGCTGCGCCCAAAGGCAGGCAGATGAGCGCATTTTGCACAAAGCCCGCTATCAAGAACATTACGAATGTAATGGCGGACAGGGTCATGACGTAGGGTAGCTGGGTTGACACGTGCTCCACGTGCTCCATACTTGCGCCTGCCGACGACATGACTGTTGTGTCCGATATAGGCGAACAGTGGTCTCCGGCCACGGCACCCGCCAAAACGGCTGAGATCGCAATGATACGCAGGGTGGGGTCATCCACGAAGATAGGAATAACGATAGGCAGGAGAATGCCAAACGTTCCCCAGCTGGTGCCGGTGGAAAAGCTCAGGAAGAGTGCCACCAAAAAGATAACGGCAGGCAGCAAGTTAAACAGGGCCGGAGCAGCACCTTCCATCAGGTTGGCCACAAACACATCAGCACCGAGAAGGGTGGTCATGTTCTTCAGGGTGATGGCCATGGTGAGTACGAGGATAGCCGGAACCATGGCGTTAAATCCTGATACGAACGACCCAGAAGCTGACTTCAGAGTGAGTACGCGGCGTGCTATCAGGTAGATAAACGTGAATACCACGGCAATGAGCGATCCCCACGGCAGAGCGATGAACGCATCGGTGTTGCCGAAGGCAGCCACCACATCCCCGCTTGTCTCTCCGCCGAAGAAGCCTCCCACATAAAGCATGGAGGTAATGCAGCATACGATGAGCACGATGATAGGAAGAAGCATGTCCCAAAGGCTGGCCTTGGGGTTGTCCACGACGGTGGCCTCATCAGCGAGATTGCCCAAATCGCCGTCGCGGTAGGCCGCAAGCTCAGCCTTAGCCATAGGGCCGTAGTCGAAGTTCAGCAGAATAAGGCCGACCACGAACACGATCATGAGCAGAGAGTAGAAGTTGAACGGGATGGCTTCGATGAATAGCTGGATACCGTTGATATCGAGGTCGGATGCTACGCCCGACACGGCGGCTGCCCAGGAGGAAACAGGCGCAATCATGCAGATAGGAGCTGCGGTGGCATCAATGATGAAGGCGAGTTTGGCACGCGATACGTTCTTGCTGTCGGAGATCGGACGCATGACCGATCCCACCGTGAGGCAGTTGAAGTAATCATCCACGAAGATGAGGACGCCCAAAAGGAAGGCAGCCAGCTCAGTACCTACACGGCTTTTGACATGCTTGCCAGCCCAGCGACCGAACGCAGCTGCTGCACCGGCTGAACTCAGCAGGGCTACAACCATGCCCAAGACCACCAGGAAGATAAAAATGCCTGCATTCTCTGCTACCGCGGGGATGAGTCCGTCGTTCACGACGGTGTCCAGAGTAGTTACGGGATTGAAGCCCGCAACCAGCAAGGCCCCCATGAGAATGCCCACAGAGAGGGAGACATACACCTCTTTGGTGGCAAGTGCCAGGATGATGGCGATGAGTGCTGGGGCAAGCGCCCAGGCTGTGTTGACGAATTCCACGCCCAATCCTTTCCGCAGTGAGCGTGGACATGACTGAACGTCAACGCATCTGGTGTTCGGTCATGGCAGCTCTCCGCAATCGCGACAGTCCGCAGCATGTTTTGCTGCGTCCCAGACTCGTGCGAATGGGGCATTCACACGCTCTTCGGCACCAATCCCTTTCGCCTTGTGCCGCCCCGGCACCGTGTAAGGCTACTGATGATGGGTGCGCCTCTACCAGGAGGGACATGGTAACAAAAAAACCCGAAATCGTCACAAGAAAGATGATTCCGGTAGGTTGCGGCAGGCAGAGGGCTGTTCAAGATCCAACAACGGGATTGCTTCCCCCCAGGGCAATTAGACAACAGGCTGTTGTCTAATTGTGAGATGGAGCCACGCCTGGGTAAAACGATGTATGTCCTCCGAAATCTTGCAACAGATTAGGATGCGTGAGTTGCGAGCGGAGCACTACGAAGGGGGGCCACAAATCCAAAGAATTTTGCGCCAGCCCTGTTTAGGCGGGGATTTTTGTCTCAAATGCTGAATTTACTGCGGTGTAATCGAAATCCGTCGCAGCTCCGTATTCTCTGGCGTACAATAACGCCCATGTCTGAACGTTTAACCATATGCGTTTTTGTCAATCCCGGTTCTCGGGATTTCTCTGTACGCGAAAGCTCTCTCTTTTTGGTAGCCGCGCGCATTGCGACGGCTGGTCGATGGCTTTAGCTTCAAGCCGTGCGAGACGGCGGGCGGATTGCGCGCCTGTTGGGTTTCGCCTGAGCTTGAAGCACCTTCCATGCGCGTGTGCGCGCGGCTTCACTTTCTTATCATCGCGTTTTGCGACGCATTTCGGAAAGACTTTTGTCAAACAACCTATTCGCCCCATCGCTTTAGGCACACCAGGAAAGGATATGTCATGCAGATAACCGATATGCAGTTCGATCTTCTCAGAAAGGAATTCGCCACCCTCAAAGAACGCTCGCCTTTTTATGCGGCCAAATTTGCTGATATCGATCTTAGTGATGTGCAAACTCAGGCGGATTTCGAGCGTTTACCCTTCTCCGAAAAGGCCGACCTTCGGGAGGCCTATCCTTTGGGAGTGCAGGCGGTGCCCGATGAAGAAGTGGTGCGCGTCCATTCGTCTAGCGGCACCACGGGCACGCCGGTCATCATTCCCTATACCGCGCAGGATGTGTCTGACTGGGCCGATATGTTTGCTCGCTGCTATCGCAGTGCAGGTATCGGCCCGCTCGATCGCATCCAGATAACTCCCGGTTATGGCCTGTGGACTGCCGGCATCGGTTTTCAGCTGGGTGCCGAGCGCTTGGGCGCAATGGCTGTCCCCACAGGTCCGGGCAATACCGACAAGCAGCTCCAAATGATGAAGGATCTCAAAAGCACGGTTATCACGGCTACGAGTTCCTACGCGCTGCTGCTGGCTGAAGTCATTACCGAACGCGGTCTGCGCGACACTCTCTATCTGCGCAAGGGCGTCATCGGCAGCGAGCGGTGGGGTGAAAAGATGCGTGCTCGCATTGCTAATGAGATGGGCATCGAGATATTTGACATTTATGGTCTGACCGAGATCTATGGTCCCGGTATCGGCATCTCATGCAGCGAACACAACGGCATGCATATATGGAGCGACTACCTCTACATCGAGGTCGTGAACCCCGAGACCGGTGAGGTTTTGCCCGACGGAGAGGTGGGCGAGCTCGTGATCACAACGCTGCGCAAGCAAGGCGCTCCGCTGATTCGTTACCGCACGCATGACCTCACGCGTATCATGCCTGGCACATGCGGTTGTGGCATGGAGCATCCGCGCATCGACACACTCACCGGTCGTACCGATGACATGTTCAAGGTGAAGGGCTGCAACATGTTTCCTGCACAGGTCGAAGAGGTGTTGGCCATCACTGACGGTGCCAGTTCGGAATACCAAGTGATGATAGAGAACATCAGCGGAAAAGACATCCTTACCGTGTTGTTTGAAACGCCGCTTTCAGGTGAGGCTAAGGAGAAGTGCGAGCAGGAACTGGAGATGATCTTCAGGGCCAAGATCGGATGCACGCCCGACGCCGTGGGCGTGGCCATGGGCGAGCTGCCGCGCTCCGAAAAAAAGACCCGGCGCATCTTCGACAGCCGCTACTGAGGCTCGTCAGCTCAGCCCTTCTGTAACGTTCTCCAATCGTGTCTGCAGCGGCGGTGGATCCCGCGCTAATCGCGCGGGATACTCGCCAGCTCCTGTTCGGTGAACACGGGGCCGTCCAGACAGATAAAGCGACCGCCGATGTTGCATCTACCGCATTTGCCCACGCCGCACTTCATGCGCGCCTCAAGCGTGGTGATGATGTCGGCCGGATCATACCCAAGGTTTCCAAGTGACTTGCGGCACGTGCGAAATAGGCTAGGGCCGCCGCACAGCGTAACGGCTGTGTTATCCGTAGAAAGACCTTCTTGCGCTACGATCTCCTCCAGATAGGGGGCCGTGTATGACACCGCACCATCCCAGCCGGGGCTTTTTCGATATACACTCACGTGTACATGCGTATCGGGATAAGAGGGCCATTCTTCAAAGAGCTCGTTTTTGAACGCGAGATCATTATAGGTGGATGCACTGTAAACCACATCTATGCGACCGTAGTCCTCTCGGTGGGCGAGCGTGTACTTCACGAACGCGCGCACAGGAGCCAAGCCGATGCCGCCCGCTATGAACAGCATATCGCGCCCTTTGCATGATTCATAGGGGAACCAGTTCCCGTAGGGGCCTCGCACTCCCACCGCATCACCCGGCGACAACTCATGCAAATGCCCCGTGACAAAACCCACGTTCTTGACGGCCATTTCTATATAGTCGTCGCCTTGGGAGGTGACACAGAACATGCATTCGCCGTATGGAGGCAGGGAAAACATGCCCAGCTGACCCGGCTTGACAGCAAAGGGACGCTTGCCTTCCGGGGTTTGCAGGCGGAAGGCTTTGACATCGGGCGTGAGTTCTTCGATGGCGGCCACGCGGCAGGCGATGGGCACATAGGGCTCACCTGGCTTTGCGCAGGGGTGCTCGACCACAATCTCGGACATCGCTGGCTCCTATCTCTCAGTCAGGCCCAAGGCCTCACGTTGTGCTCGATCAGGCTTCTCTTTCGCCAACCTTGCTGATCAGCTTGGTGATATCCACCGCTGCCGGACAGCTTTCTATGCAGCGCCCACATCCCACGCACAGTGACGATCCGTAGCGCTGTTCAAAAAAGCACAGCTTGTGCATAAAGCGCTGGCGGATGCGCTGGCTTTTGCGCGCACGCGGGTTGTGTCCGCCAGCCATCAGGGTATAGATGGGAAACATGCAGCTGTCCCAGCAGCGGAAACGCGAGCCCCTGGACGCGCGCCGATCTTGGCTGATGTCGAAGCAATAACAGGTGGGACAGGTGAACGTGCACGTTCCGCAGGTGAGGCAGGAGTCCGCCACCTCTTCCCACAGATCGCTCTCAAACAGAGAGGGAAGTTTTTCGGCTACACCCGTCATATCGGCTGATAAGGTGCAATGCGCCTCGGGGGCATGTGCTTGGCCGTCACGAAGAAGCGATTTCCAGGAATCAACGAGCTTTTCTCCGTGCTCGGTCTGTGCCACTACCTCGTAGGCGTCTTGCCCTTCGCGCAAGAGCACGTCAGCGCTTGGGGCTTCATTGGGGCTCAGACCCATCGACTCGCAAAAGCATGCCGGCCCGGTCTGGTTACAGGCTATCGCCACTACGCATAGGGCCTTGCGCCGGGCCTCGTAGAACTCATCTACGTATCCGTCTTCAAGGAATACCGAGTCGAGCCGATTGATGGCGGCTGCGTCGCAGGGACGCACACCGAACAGCACATGCGGTGTGTCATCAAGGCGTGCTCTGTTGAAAGAAATGCCCTCCTCGTTGGTGTTCCACGAGTACAGAGGTTCGGTTGCAGGCAGCAGCGCCCCTTTCGGCGGAACCTTGGAGTTTTGTGCGTCAAAGCGTGGACTGCAGTCCGCCGACCACGGAGCAAAGCGCACCCCTCCTTGGGAGTCGAGTGGTACGAGCACCCGGGCATCGCGCGCCGTGGATTCGAGCAGGGCGGGAAGGTCGGCTTTGTTTACAATCATGGCGACCTCCTACATGAACTCTTCAATATCATTGGTTAGATACGTGCGCAGTGGGTCGGGACCCGAATCAGTGTATCCTCCGCCGTCATAGGGACCGAAGAGCAGGCTGATGTCGCGCACCTGTTTGTGCATGAGCGACATGAGGGGAAGCCCCATGGAGCACACGCGTTCGCACTCGCCGCATTCAATGCAGCGGTCACCGGTGTGGAAGGCTCGCGTTAAGCCGTAGAAACGAGCCTCCGCGACGGTGAACTGGCCTCCCTGCCAGCCCGGCTTCTCCTGGTCGGTGAAGCACTCGACGCAGGTGCAGCAGGGGCAGGCCTCACGGCAGGCATTACAGCGGATACAGGTCGAAAACGCGCGGTCGAAGTACTCGCGCCGTTCGGCGCGGCTCATGGCCTCAATGCGATCCACTTCGGCGAATCGATAGGGCTTGGTTTCTTCCACCGCTTCGCCGAACGTCCTGTCAGCGAAGAGGGGATTGCGATTCTGACATTCCTCACAACGCTTGAGGGGCTGTCCGTCTTCTCCCTTCATTCCAGGACAAGGGATGCCCAGTACCACGAACTCCTCGCGCTGAGCCTGGCGGTCGGCAAAAAACCTGTTGAGTGCACGCGTCTCGCAGCCTCGAGCCAGCACGGCTACGCGCTTGGAACCTTCCGAGACCCGAGCATAGCGGAGCTGTTGGAGGGCGAACTTGGCGGAGATGCCCATGCATAGTTCATCGAATACGATTTGTCCGGCCTCTTGTTCGGTGCGCGCCACGAAGATGGGGCGCTGGGCTCCCTCGCGTCCTTTAGTCCAGCCCACTACGCAGGCAACCTCGCCCGAAGACAGGAGTGTGGCCGCATGTGCCCGGATATCGTCTTGAATGCTCATTCGGCTTCTCCTCTCTGTCCGGATCCGACCGTTTTTTTCTCATTCTCGGCATTGGTGGTCGCGTCATCGGCGCGAGGCGACTCACCCGCTTCTTCCATTTCCTGCATGCGCGCTGCGAGGGCGGCTTCAGCCGCAGCTATCCAGTCAGGCCGGTCGTTTGCGATGGGTCCAAGCTCGCGTATGCGCTCGGTTGTCTCCACCACGGTATCGCGGAACTTGCCGGCCTCAGAACCTGAAATCCATCGGATCTTGAAACGGTCAGGTTCAAGTCCGGCGAATTCGAGCAGGCGTTTGTAAATCATCATGCGGCGCTTGGCGTAGAAGTTTCCGCTCGTGTAGTGGCAGTCGCCCGGATGGCAGCCACATACCAGCACGCCGTCGCAGCCTCCCTGCAGCGCCTTGAGAACGAATTGAGGATTGACGCGTCCCGAGCATGGAACGCGCAGGAGTCGTATATCGGCGGGGTAGTTCATGCGGTTGAGACCCGCCAGATCGGCACCTGCATAGGTGCACCAGTTACAGCAAAAGGCCAAAATCTTGGGCCTGAATTCCTCTTGGGTTCCGTCTTTTGCAAGACGGGTTGCCTCGGTGGTCTTTACAGGCATAGGGCAGCCACCTCCTGCACGATTCCCTCATCGCTGAATCCCAGCAGATCACTCGCGCCGGGCCGGCATGCAACCGTACATGCGCCGCAGCCCTGGCACAGGCCGGCGTTCACCTTGGCTACCACGCGCGTGACCTTGCGCGAGTTCTCGCGGGCCGTAATCTCATCGAGAGACAGGGCACCGTAGGGACATATGTCTACACACGCCCCGCAGCCGGAACATTTGGACGTATTCACGTGGGCGATCATGGGGTTGGACTCGATGGATCCGCGCGCCAAAAGACCCACCACCTTTGATGCCGCAGCCCCTGCCTGGGCAACGGTATCGGGGATGTCCTTGGGGCCTTGCGCCACGCCGGCAAGATACACGCCGGCGGTGTTGGTCTCCACGGGACGCAGCTTGGGGTGAGCTTCGGTGAAAAAGCCTTCAACCCCGCGTTGCACGTTGAACACGGCTGCCGTGCGATCCGAGCCTTCTGAGGGCATCATGGCCGTCTCTAGCACTACCATGTCGGCGTCGACACGCACTACCTCGCCCGAAAGTGTGTCTTCGCCCATGCACACGAGATGTCCGTCTTCGGGATAAATCTTGGACACGCGTCCGCGTACGTAGACGGCACCGTCTTGAAGCGTGTTCATGTAAAACTCATCATACGCTTTGCCCACGCAGCGCACGTCCATATAGAAGACAAAGGCGCGTCCGTCGGGAACCTTGTCCAGATATTGATGTGCATGCTTTGCGGCGTACATGCAGCAGGCGCGCGAGCAGTACGACACGCCCTTGGCAGGATCGCGCGAACCTACGCATTTGATAATGACTACTGTCTTGGGTTCCGTGTTATCGGAGGGGCGCAAAATATGACCTTCGGTGGGACCTGAGGCATTCACCAGGCGCTCGAACTGTAGTCCGTCTATCACATCAGGATAGCGGCCAGAGCCATACTCGCCATAACGCGTCTGCCAGTCAATGAGTTCGTAGCCGGTTGCCAAAACGATGGCTCCGAATGTCTCCACACTCACCTTATCTTCGTCGTCGTAGCGAATTGCGCCGGTGGGGCAGATCTTGGCGCACACGCCGCACTTGCCGTTGAGCAGCTTGCGGCAGTGGGAGGCATCGATTGTCGGCTTGCTGGGAACCGCTTGAGGAAACGGCTTGTATATGGCGCGGCGCTTGCTCATGCCACGGTCAAATTCGCTGGCCGTCTTGGAGGGGCATTTCTGCTCGCAGGCTCCGCAACCGGTGCACAGATTGTAGTCTACGTACTTCGCCTTCTCGCGAATGGTGACCTTGAAATTGCCGATGTAGCCGTCAACCTTCTCAACCTCGGCGAGCGTACGGATTTCGACGTTGGGATGCGCGCCCACCTCAGACATTTTAGGCGTGCAAATGCAGGCGGAGCAATCCATGGTGGGGAAAGTCTTGTCCAGCATGACCATCTTGCCGCCAATGGATGACTCGCGTTCCACGAGGGTTACCTGGAAGCCCGCGTCGGCGATGTCAAGCGCGGCCTGGATGCCCGCAATGCCGGCACCTACCACGAGTGCCCGCGACTCCACAGGGATGGTGAAAGAGGACAGTTCCTGGTCGCAATTTACCTTGGCAACCGCCATGGATACCAAATCGATGGCCTTGCGGGTGCCCGCCTCTTTGTCCTTATGAACCCACGAACATTGCTCTCGGATATTGGCCACTTCAAGCAGATAGGGGTTGATGTCGGTCTTTTCAGCCAGCATTTTGCGGAACGTGGCCTCATGCATACGAGGTGAACACGAGGCGATGACCACATGGTCAAGATTCTGCTCACGAATGGCTTCGCAGATCGCCTGCTGGCCGGGGTCGGAACATGTGTACTTATTGGTATCGGTGTACACCACGCCGGGCATGGCCCTTGCCGCCTTAGCGACGGCCTCAACGTCTACGGTGCCCGCTATATTGGAGCCGCAGTGGCATACGAACACGCCGGTTCTGCTCATGCAATCGCCTCCTTTGCGGTAGCATCGGATGCAGCGTCAGATCCGCCGTGCGCTGGCTTGGCGTATTGCGCAAGCCGTACGGCGGAAAAGAAATGCCTGGTTAGGCCGGACTCCTCAGCAGAGGCTCCGAAGCTCAGCGCCAAAAGCTCGGTGAAATAGCAGATGGGAAGGTCGAGAGGGGGCAACCCCTCAGCCGCCCGCGCATCGTTGACCGTACGTTCGCGCATGTCTAGGTTGAGCATGCAAAGCGGGCAGGCGCAGGCAATCACATCGGCTCCGTTCGCGGCGGCGTTCTCGATGATGCGCCGCGTCATACCGCGAGCCGTGCTCGGCACCCCGATGTGATGACCCGCTCCGCAGCATTCGTTATGAAACGACCATGCCACGGATTGCGCACCCGCCAAGGCCAAAATGTTCTCCATAGCGCTGGGGCACTCTTCATCGTCGAACTGACACACATCGGTGGGGCGCAGGAGGGCGCATCCGTAGTAGCAGGCCACCTTGAGCCCATCCAACGGTGCGGCGACGTGTGCTTTTAGGGCTTCTTGGGCATCGGGAGTCATGAAGGGCTCAAGCCCGTTGCGAACCTCCGCCGATGCCGACCAGGATTTCCCCATGACTTCTTCGATGCTCGCCTTTAGACTTTCATCCTGCCGCGCGTTAGCCGTGGCGCGCTTGAGGCGCTGATAGCATCCGGCGCAGGGGGCGAGCACCTCCCGGTCACCGTACGTGGCTTCTGAGAGCGCGAGAGAACGTGCCGGCAAAGCTGCTGCTAGCATCTCGCCCGACAGCTCTGCCTCCCCCGCGCCGCAGCAGTTCCAATCGGGGATTTCGTCGAGTTCTATACCTGTGCGTTCAGCCACATACGAATACGACTTAGTGTAGGCTATACCGGTGGAGTGAGCCGAGCATCCGGGGAAATACGCATACCTCATCGGGCCTTACCTCCTTCGGTTGAGCCGCTGTCCTGCTCCGTGGGCGTCCCCGACGCGTCCTTAGGCTTTGGGGAGGGCGCGCTGTTCGCACTCTGCGATCCGCTTGAGGACGACGCGGTTTTTGAGGCATCCACCTGGCGGGCCTTCTCCATCAGCGTGCGCACCTCGTTGACATCGTTGAGCTTATGACCGCCTGGGGCTATCATGCCCAGTTTGAGCATGACGGGAACGCTTCCCACATCCTGGAACAGATGGCCCGTAGTCAGGTTGAATCGAGCGGCCAGAATAGCCTCATCTGAGATACCCTGCAATCTGATGCCGTCTACAAACAAGTCGGCAAATTTGTCGGCCTCTTTAATCGCCACCATGCCGCGGGATTTTGCTGCCTTACGAACCGCACGCATGAGGCTGGGGAGATCAACCTTTTGCGGACAGCGCGCCAGGCACATTCCGCAGCATACGCAAAGCCATGGCATGGTTGACTCCATGGCGGCATCAGGCTGTCCCAATTGGAGATTTCGGATGATTGTCCGTGGGGTTGTGTCGGCATCCGATGCCACGGGACAGCCGGCGGAGCATTTCCCGCACTGATAGCAATCCTTCAGGTTAACTCCGGCATCGCGCGCGATGGCCTGGGCTGTTTCGCGCCCGTCGGATACTGCGGAGAGGTTTCGAGTTCGTCCGCCCATAAGCCCTCCGATCGATTGGAAGCGCGCCGCGACGGGGTTGTGGCGGACGCGTCTTCTGCGTTTTGCGGAGGATGAGGCACGACGACGTTCACTGCTGTGCAGACGGCACAAACCGGACGCGGCATTACCGCGCCACAACCCCCCTATTCGAAATATTTCGTGACCGAGGTCGG
>CAZLKG010000025.1:0-13786 GCA_964560045.1 uncultured Slackia sp. | reverse complement strand
GCTGGTGGATCGCTATCGTCTGGGTGTGTCTCCCGCCACCGTGCGCAACGAGCTGTCCGTGTTAGAGGATGAGGGGTATTTGAGATCGCCCCACACCTCAGCCGGTCGCATTCCCACCGATGCGGGATATCGTGCGTTCGTAGACGATCTTCTCAAGCAGGAATACGGCGATGAATCCGAGAGCGCCGTGTTTGGTGAGGTTCGGGAGGCCGCCACCAAGGTTGATGACCTGATGGAGCGAACCTCTGCGGCCCTCGCACGGTTGACCGACTGCCTTTCGGTGGTGGCGGCACCCTCACTTCTGGGATCCTCCGTCAAACAGGTGTCGCTTGTGTCGTTTTCGGACTACCGCATGCTCATGGTGGTGGTGACCGAAAGCGGTCGGGTGATCAATCGCACCGTGGAATTCTCGGAACCTGTCTCTCCTGAAGAACTCGCTTCGGTGCAAAACTCCCTCAACTCGATTCTCCCGGGCCATTCGGTCAATGAGATCCGAAGGGAAGATGCGGTTCAAAGCGCGTACGAGACCCTTTCGAGTCCGCTTGCGCAAGCGGTAATCGAAGAGCTTATCGTCTGTTTGGATGAAGCTGACGCGCTTCGGACGCACAGGCTGGGACTCGCCTCGCTTTTGAAAAATCCCGAATTCAAGCAGACCGAAGCAGCGCTTCCCGTCCTTGAAGTACTTGAAGATGACACCGTTCTCATGCATCTGTTCGACGACGTTGCTGAAGATGGATCCTTAGCCGTGCGCATCGGCAGCGAAAACGGATCCAGCCGGCTTTCGGGCGTGTCGGTGGTTGCAGCGCAGTACGGTCCGCCCGATGCCCGAGGCATCGTGGCTGTGATCGGCCCCACGCGCATGGATTATTCGAAGGTCATTCGTGCCGTCCGCGCCGCACGTAGCGCGCTGCGCGACATATAGAAGCTAGAAAGGTTCCTCAAACATGGCCAAAGACCTGTATGCGGTGCTTGGCGTGGCCAAGACCGCTACCGACGACGAGATCAAAAGGGCGTTTCGCCGCAAAGCGCGTGAGCTTCATCCCGATGTGAACAAGGCGCCCGATGCCGAGGAGCGTTTCAAGGAACTTAACGAGGCCTACGATGTGCTCTCCGATCCGTCCAAGCGTGCCCAGTACGACCGCTTCGGTACCATCCCGGGTGTCGGCGGTGCCTCGGGAGGTTCTTCCTACGTCGATTTCGACGATCTGTTCGGCGCCGGATTTGACATGGGCGATCTGTTCTCCAGCTTTTTCGGCGGTTCTGCGGGCGGTCGCACTAACGTGCGCAAGGAAGGGCGCGACATGGGCGTGGGTCTGCGTCTGACCCTTGAAGAGGTCGCCGCCGGATCCAAGAAGGAGATAGTCTACGACCGCCTGGCTCCCTGTGAAACCTGCGGTGGCTCAGGTATGTCTGAGGGTGCCCGCGAGATGAACTGCCCCGAGTGTGGTGGTCGCGGACGCGTAGTTTCGGTGCAGCACACGTTTTTGGGCGACATGCAAACGGCCAGCACCTGTCGCAACTGTGGTGGCACCGGCAAGGTGATAGATCATCCCTGTGAGGAATGCGAAGGGCAGGGTAGAATCCCCGATCGCCAACACGTCACCGTGGAAGTTCCCGCAGGCATCCGTGAAGGACAGCAGCTTCGCGTGAGCGGCTTTG
Source organism: uncultured Slackia sp. (assembly GCA_964560045.1). Lineage (GTDB taxonomy): Bacteria > Actinomycetota > Coriobacteriia > Coriobacteriales > Eggerthellaceae > Slackia. The sequence goes on along the minus strand of CAZLKG010000025.1, from coordinate 12,127 downwards.
GCGAGGCTGGTATGCACGGAGCCAAGGCGGGTGATCTGATAGTCACGTGCCGCATTCAACCCCATGAGTTTTTCGAGCGTGAGGGCGACAATCTCCATGCTCGTGCCAATATCAGCTTCATACAGGCAGCACTGGGTGCCAAAATCGAGATTGATGGCATCTTCGAGGACGAGAAGGTACAGGTGCGCATTCCTGAGGGCTGCCAGAATGAACAGGTGGTGCGCGTGCGAGGGATGGGCATGCCCCGTTTGAATGATGACTCGCGCGGCGATATGTATGTACACATCAACGTCCTTATCCCCAAACGCGTCACCAAAAAACAGCGCGAACTCCTAGAGAAGGTAGCGCTGGAGTTCGGAGAAGAAGTAGCAGCACCTCGTTCGCCCTTGCAAAAACTGAGGGACGCTTTCAACTGATGACGAAGTTTCATGTGATCAATCTGGGCTGCAAGGTCAACCGCGTTGAAAGCGATGTCTTTGCAGCCACGCTTATGTCCCAAGGAGCATCACCCGCCTCATCCTCCGATGCTGATTTGATTGTCGTGAACACCTGTGCTGTGACCGGAGAGGCTGAGAAAAAGACGCGAAAGGCGCTGCGTCAGGCTCTGCGCGCCAACGGTTCTGCCCGCGTGGTGGTGACGGGCTGTGCGGCGGCTCTCGATCCTGACACCTATCTGTCTTTGGATGAGCGCATACAGGTAGTGCCTAAGGCAGCCATGCATGCGCTGCTCACACATACGATCTCCGATGAATCTGAAAATGGCGATCTCTTTGCGTCTCCGGACTCGCCTTCGTCGAGTGAGCCATCCTCTTTATCCGCACAGGGGCGCTCGGCATCCAAGGAGGATTGTTCGTGTGGGTACAGCCATTGGGAACCAGGCGAGGGCTTCAGTCGTGTGGGAGAGGGATTTCCCACACGGGTGGGCATCAAGGTGCAAGACGGCTGTGATAACGCCTGCACCTTCTGTATCGTGCACGTGGCGCGTGGACCTGCCCGCTCGCGCCCACCCGGTCAGGTTCTGGCGGAGGTCGAGCGCATTTTTCGGGCAGGAGCGAAAGAGATCGTTCTCACCGGTATAAATCTGGGGTCATATTCTTCTGAGGGCATGAATTTGGTCGATCTTTTACGCCGCTTGCTTGATGTCACCGATGGTATGCGTTTTCGCCTCTCGTCCATAGAGCCGTGCGACGTTGATGACGATCTGATTGAGCTTCTGGCTACATCGGGTGGGCGCATCTGCCGCCATCTCCACCTTCCTCTGCAGTCCGGATCCACCAAGGTTTTACAAGAGATGGCGCGTCCGTATCAAGCCGATCAATACCTTACTCTCGTTGAGAGACTGTATACTGCCGTGCCGGAGCTTTCGCTTTCCACTGACGTGATAGCAGGTTTTCCCGGGGAGCGCGAGGAAGATCACCTCTCTACCGAAGGTTTGTCACGTGCGTGCCGCTTCTCCAAAATGCACATCTTTCGTTATTCCATGCGCAAAGGCACTCCCGCAGCAAAACGCGCCGATCAGGTGGCACCTGAAATCAAGGCATACCGTGCGAAACGTCTCGAGGCGCTTGGGGATGAACTTGCTGCTGCCGATCTGGCACGCCGCTTTGGAACACGCGAGATTGCCCTTGTTGAAACAGGCGATGTGGCCACGACGGAGAGCTATCACACGGTTTTTGCCCCTCAGGGGGCACGCGTGGGCGAATTGGTGGAGGTTGAGTTATGAACGACGGTTCAGGTGGGCCACAAGGATCTGAAGCCACTCAAAAAACCGGACGAGATGCGCACGGCAATGACGGATTGCTTGCATCATTTAAGTATGCGGCCTGCGGTGTTGTTGTGGCGTCGGGTGAACTCAATTTCAGAATCGACTGCGCGTTTGCTCTAGCGGGGCTTGCCCTGTGTGCCGTTTTGCAGGTGCCTCTTTGGGGGTGGGTTGCGGTTGTCATATGCATCGGCGTGCAGCTTGCTATGGAGACGGCCAACACCGCCATTGAAGCCGTGGTCGATATTGCCTCGCCTCAACTGCATCCGCTTGCCAAACGGGCGAAGGATTGTGCGGCGGGTGCTGCGCTTATCACGGCGTGCATGTGCGTTGTCGTGGCATGTATCGTCTATATTCCTGCCTTGCTGAGTTTGCTTTCCACTCCATGAAAGGATCTGCGGTGTCGCTCCATCATTTCTTTTTGGAGGAACAGGTTCTGGCCGCCGAGAAATCCCCCATATTTCCGCTTCTCCTGTCCGCTGCAGATCTCCGGCATGCGAGGGCGCTGAGACTTGTTCCGGGAGAGCATATAAGCGTGGTGGATGCTACACACGATTGTTTCGAATGCGAGATCGTGAGCGTTAATAGCGATGGGATTGAGGCTCGCATCGCCCAGAGGATTGATGGGAAACGTGAGCTTCCTGCGGTGATACTTGTGCAAGGTATCGCCAAGGGAGACAAGATGGATACCGTGATTCGTCAGGCAACCGAAATAGGGATTACGGGATTCATCCCGCTTCTCAGCTCACGTTGCGTTGTCAAACTCGATTCCAAAAAAACAGAGGTGCGCATGAATAGATGGCGTGCCATCGCTAAATCAGCTGCGATGCAAAGCGGTAGAACCTCAATTCCTGAGGTGTGTGCCCCCATGAGCGCCAAACAGGTAGCCGAGGTGCTTTCCGCTTATACGTGCACTTTGGTGTGCTGGGAGGAATGCCCGGCTACTTCCACCATCTCCGATGCTCTTGCCAAGGGCTTGGCCGCCTGCGACGTACGCGATGTACGAGAGGCACGGATCGCCGTTGTAGTGGGACCCGAAGGAGGGCTTTCGGCTGCTGAGGTGGATGTGCTTACGACCCTTCCGCAGGCGTGGCCCGTCACGCTCGGGCCGTCGATTCTGCGCACCGAAACCGCAGGCGTGCTGGCCCCGGCACTGGTTCTTTACGAATGCGGCGGTTTGGGAGCGCGGCAGAAGGTTTGATGTGAGTTTGCAGGTGCTTTGGCACGAGGATCTTAGGGGCGCAACGAAACTGGGCAGACATGCGTGCGACATGCGGGCGATAGGACGCGGGGCATGAAATGCCACACAGAACCGAAGCGCTGCCTGCCTGATGTCGCATCGGACGGGAGGATATGTGCATATCGCCATCGACATACAGCATGGGGCGGATATCGCCGAAGGAGTCGACATTGAAGGTATTGCCCGCCATGTGCTCACTCGGGAAGGTCAGCCTGAAAATGCTGAACTTTCCATCGTATTGACAACCGATGAGGAGATACGCCGCCTCAACCGCGAGTTTCGTGGAATAGACAGTCCCACCGATGTACTCTCGTTTGAGTGTGATGGTCATGAGGATGCCTTTGGTGGCGATGAGGTATTCAGCGAAACCGGTGTTTTCGACGGTGAACCGTTTCTTTTAGGTGATATCGTGATTGCGCCCGATGTGGCGCGTCTTCAAACGGCTCGATTCAAAACTACGCCGCAACAGGAACTCTGCGTGCTTTTGGTTCACGGGCTTTTGCACCTGTGCGGATGGGATCACGTACATTCCGAGGAGGAGGCGGAGGAAATGGAGGCTCGCGAGCGCGAGCTTTTGGCAGAACTCGGCTTACCGGACATCAGGTGACAGGCGATAAGACGATAAGGTACAGACATCCAATCGTCTTCCGAGGCACACTCGGTGCTTCTCACAGCGATCGAGCTCGTTCTTTTAGGAGGTCTTTCACGGCGGCTTGCGATTGAATGAACTGACTCCTTTCGTCATCACCTCTTTTCGCCCGCTGCCAAAGTTACAATTTGTCAAGGGCTTGGATGCATTTCGGCAAAAAAAATCGTCTGCGGACGGGGCATGCATACGGCGTTGTCTAAAATCACTTCACCGGGTTGTTGAGAGAAAGGTTTCATCATGCAAGAATCCGATATCAGCGTTGTGCGTGGCGTAAGTATCGCGGCCATCATATTCTCTGTTCTGGAGATCGTACTCTTCATCCTGCTGACGGGACTCTTCGTATGGCTTAGCGTTGTCGCGAGCAATGCTAGCTATTTTGAGTGGTATGTGGATACCCGTGACGATCTGGGTATGACGCACGGGATTGATGCCTATTATGGGTTTGATGCCGAGACCACATCGGATTGGGTATCGGGGCTGTTTGGCATCTTTGGTATCTTGATGGCTGTCGGAATCGTGTTCTGCGTTGTGTCACTGCTTGCGGGGATTATGGGTGTGCGCAATTGTCGCAACCCACAGAAAGTAGGCATGGTGATGGGTTGGTCTATCGCCGGAGCCGTCTGTTCAATTCTTTCGCTTCGCGTGGTGACATGCATTTTGCTGGTTGTGAACGCGGTATACGCGAGCCGTCTGCGTCGTGCGAGTCAGAATCCCGCTGTCTTTGCGCAGAATCAGAACCCCGCCGCTTACCCGCCACCGGGGTGGGGTTACGGTTTTGCTCAGGGATATCCGGCCGGCAACATGCCCTCGGATGCAACGTCTCCAACATCGCCACAACCCACTGCGGCATCATCACCATTCAGCCAAACAGGCAAGAACTCGCAGTCGTAGGTGCACTGGCATTGTGGGTTGCCTGATGCAGATCGCTCAGGCAACTTCTCCCAAACTAACTGCCCCTGTGCCTCCGTAGCTCTGTCCATCCCTGTGGCTCCTGCGTACACCCCTGTAGTTCTTGCGTACCCTCTGTAGCTTTGTGCCCCTGCGGCGGCCCTGCGGGGTTCCTGAGGCCCCTTGTGAGACCCTGTTGGCCCATGTGTTCCCTGTGGGGGCCTGGGTGCCTGTGGTACCCCTTGTGGGGGCTAATTGAATATGTGGTTGTGCGTAATCACTGAGGATTATTTTGCTATACTGACTCTTTGGCTTATCAAGCGCCCGCCCCACGTCGGAATATGCGCCACCTCGAAGGAGCACGCAGCGTTTCCATCCGACCTCTGGTGCGGTTTAGGCTCTTTGGGTCTTTGAAGAGTTCGGCTGGGTGAGGTATTGCTTTGGGTAAGGCACTATTGATGCCTGCACGAAAGCGTCTCAGTCATCTCTTAACCTGCGCTTTAAGCAGTACATGCACAGTCGCTACGAGGATCGGCAAAGGAAACGAACATGGATATCATTCGTGCCATTGAGCAGCAGCAGATCAGGGATGTTACCCCTTTCAATGTGGGTGACAATGTGAAGGTTCACTATCGCATCGTCGAGGGTAGTCGTGAACGCATTCAGGTGTTCCAAGGCGATGTTATTCGCCGCCACGGCCATGGCGCGCGTGAGACCTTCACCGTTCGCAAAATCAGCTTTGGTGTCGGCGTGGAGCGCACCTTTCCCGTGCATTCCCCCAAGATTGACAAGGTAGAGCTTGTGCGTCAGGGCAGGGTTCGTCGCGCCAAGCTGTATTATCTGCGCAGTAAAGTGGGTAAGGCTGCCAAGATAAAGGAGAAGTCCTACAACTGACGCTTTCTTCATTTTCGATGAAAGGGCTACAACGAATGTTGTGGCTCTTTTTCGTTCTGAGGGTTTTCTCATATATGCTTTGTTCTTAAGGTTCCTATTCAAAGATTTTGGCTTTCCCTTTGGTACTACATAGCAGGTCTTTCAAACCTCGAGTATGATCTGTCTCCTAGATCCTCGTGCGGCTGCCGTGATTTCGATCGGACTATTGACGGCATTGGTGGGTGCCTTTGGCGTGTCGCGGGGATTTCGGATAACTCTGCCTGCCGTATAGGGCTTGCAGCATAGGGCGCGCCGGGTTGATCAGCGCGTACGAACGGGAGGCTTAATGGCTAAAACTTTGGCTGAGATTCGCGCCGAGTTGAAACGAGCCGACCGCGCGCAGTTTGAGGTGCTTTCCCGGGTGCTGGCAGCTGATGAGCGTAAGGGGGTAAAACAAGCCCTTGCATCCGCGCAGCGACGACTGGAAGCCCAGGATGCCGAGGCGCTGCGCATCGAAAGCATGTATGCATTCGAGCGCTCGCTTGCGAATGGTGGCATCGTTGTGGGGCTCGACGAAGTTGGCCGTGGCCCAATTGCAGGTCCTCTGACGGTTGCCGCCGTTATTCTTCCCGAACGCCCACAAATCCTAAGTGTGAACGACTCAAAACAGCTCTCCCCGAAAAAGCGAGAGGCTTTGGCACCCGTGATCAAAGAGGTGGCCGTGGCCTGGGCGGTGGAGCATATCGAGTCCTCCTGTATCGACAAGCGCGGTCTGGCCGAGTCGTTGCGACACGCATTCATTCGAGTTCTCGCCTCGGTGGAAAACCAAGGTGTGCGTGCCGACACGGTGCTACTCGATGGTGGAGCGCTGGGCCTTGATGAACGCGAAAAAAACGTGGTGAAGGGCGATGCCAGATGCGCCTCTATCGCAGCGGCATCTATTGTGGCAAAGGTGGAACGCGATGCGCTTATGCAAAAATACGCCCACACCTGGCCCTTTTATAGATTTGAGAACAACAAGGGCTACGCAAGTGCTGAGCACATCGCCGCAATCAAGGAACACGGCCTGTGTCCCATCCACAGGGAAACCTTCTGCCGCGCTTGGACACAGGAAGCGCTGTTTTAAGAACCCTGGCCCACTTTGCCGGGATGCTTTCTGCAAAGACTATACGTGCTTTCCGGCTGTGCTTTTGACATCTTGCCTTCGTTTCGTCGGAACGTCTGTCTAAAGCCGGGCAGGATTTCGGCAACATTTGAGACAGATGGGGGTTCGCATGCCGCAAGATGTCACTTGCATGTGCCACGCAAAAAAACAACCCATCACTTTATGCATAATAGGGAAATCATCACAAAAAGGGTGTGTGTGGTATCTGAGGCAAACAAGATCCAAGCATGAAGTGCTTTCTATGCTCATGGCGTAAACGAAATGGGTTACCCCCTCCTAGGAGGTGGGGCGCTGCGAGTGGAAGGATTTGCCATGCATGCCGCTTGTTCCTGTAAGACCCGCACCCATCAATGTGAGGATCCGAAAGATCCTGAAGCAGCCACACACCATGAAGAGCCTGAAGGGCTTGAAGAGCTTGATCATGGTGGATCCTCGGCATACGTCCCAATGTTTGAGGAAGACACCAGTTGCGACGATCCTTTGCGCCTATCTCCTAAAGAGTTGGGGAGACGCGGGGAGGAGGCGGCATGTGAGCTTCTGCGTCGTAAAGGATACGTCATCCTTGAGAGGAACTGGACTTCTCCCGCAGGTGAAGCCGACATCATTGCGCTGGATGAGGACTGTATCGTGTTTGTGGAGGTGAAGACCAGGGCGGGCGTAGATCGCGGCCTGCCTGAGGAGGCCGTAACGCATCGCAAGCGTGTCCGCTACGAACGCATTGCGGGATTTTTTCTGAGCGACTACGATGGCCCCGGCGCTCGTGTTCGGTTCGACGTGGTGGGAATCTTGGCCCTGCCGGGCGGTCGCGCTCTTGCACGCCAGGTGGTGAACGCATTTTCGGCGGGCGGTTGAGATGGAGCGCCGCTGCATCCTTCGTTCTGCGGCCATCGTGGGGGTATCCGCAGTGGCGGTGGATGTCGAGGTGGTCGTGTCGAACGGACTGCCGGGAGTCTCCATCGTGGGCATGCCTGATGCTGCGGTGCGCGAATCTCAGGAGCGGGTGCGTGCCGCTATGAGAGCCTGCGGCTTCACCATGCCGAGCGAGAAAGTAGTGGTCAATCTTGCCCCCAGCTCGCTGCGCAAATCGGGGTCGGGGTTCGACCTCCCTATCGCAGCCGCTGTACTCGGCGCAACCGATCAGGTGGCCTCAGCGGAACTGGAACGCTATTTGTGGGTGGGGGAACTCTCCCTTGAAGGTCGCGTGAGAGCCGTGCGCGGAACGCTTCCCTATGCAGAGTGCGCCCGTGCAGAAGGACTCGGGCTTGTCGTTGCCGCCGATGCCGCCGATGGCGTGCCTCTTGAAGGAGTAAGCCAGTTCGGTGTACACCATCTAGGTGAGCTTCGATCCATGAGTCTTGGCACACTTTCCCTTGCTTCGGGTTTAGGGGAAAAATCCGGTTTAGATTTCTCTGCGATACGCGGTCATGATATGGCCAAACGGGCGCTTCAGGTCGCAGCAGCGGGGGAGCACGGCGTGTTGTTTATGGGGCCTCCGGGTTCGGGAAAGACGATGCTCGCCCGTGCGCTTCCATCCATTCTGCCGCCCCTTTCTGAGAAAGAGCGCATCGAAGCTGCCATGGTTCATTCCACAGTAGGAGAGTCCGTGGAGAGCATCCTTGCCGGGGTGCGCCCGTTTCGGCGAGTGCATCACAGCGCTACCGTAGCAGGCATGGTGGGCGGGGGAAGTCCGGTGAGGCCCGGAGAGATATCGCTTGCGCATCGCGGTGTGCTGTTTTTGGATGAGCTGCCCGAGTTTTCTCCGACGGCTCTCCAGTCTTTGAGGCAGCCCATGGAACAGGGGAAGATCCTTATCACAAGGGCCGATGGGAGCGTGGAACTCCCATCGAAATTTATGCTGGTAGCGGCGGCGAATCCATGTCCGTGTGGGCATTATGGTGATTCGGAACGTACGTGCACATGCTCTCCCGGCCAGGTTCAGCGTTACCAGTCGCGCGCAGGTGGCCCGCTTCTCGATCGTATAGATATCCACATAGACGTGTGGAGAGCAGATCCATCCGATCTTTTACGGGAAGAGGGATCTCAGATTTCCTCATCGCAGCTGCGCGAAGGGGTTCAAGCGGCGCGGGAGTTTGCCACGTGGAGGCGTGATACTCTTGGGGACGTTCGCGGCGTTGATACAAGGTCTTTGGTTCAAAACTGCAGGATGGACGTGAGCACACAACGTCTGTTTGAGACGATGGCACGTGATTCGGTGCTTTCCGGACGCGGTGTGGCACGCGTGCTTTCGCTCGCACGAACTCTTGCCGACATTGACCAGAGCCGCGGTGTATCTCAAGAGCATGTGCTCGAAGCTATGGGATTGCGCTTGAGGCGCTAAAGAGTTTGGGTGCACGGGCGCAGGGGGCTTAGAGGGAATAGACGAACCTCAAGGAGGATGCGTGACAGACGAAGCGAAGGTAAAAATTCATGGAGAGCGCTTCGAGCTTATGAGAGGAAGTGCGGAATACCCCGATGCCCTGAGCGTGATTTCACGTCCTCCGGACGTGTTGTATGGAATAGGCAGTGCAAAAGCTCTAGGGGAGGGGGTGGCTGTGGTGGGTACGCGCCGAGCCACGCCTTATGGACGCAATGTGGCTAAGATTTTTGCCGGTCTGGTCGCAAAAAGGGGAATCCCGGTGATCTCGGGAGGGGCCGTCGGGTGCGACTCATGCGCTCATGAGGCAGCTCTTGAAGCCGGAGGGATCACGGTTGCATTTCTGGGCGGAGGGTGCGATCGTCCGTATCCCGCACGCAACGTCAAACTCTTCCAGCGCATCGTAGATTCGGGCGGAGCCGTGGTATCGGAGCATGATTGGACATTTCCTCCCGTGAGATACGCTTTTCGCGAACGCAATCGCCTCATCGCAGGCTTGGCCAAGGCCACACTCATTGTTGAAGCCGGCCAGCCAAGTGGCACCTTCTCCACGGCTGATGAGGCTCTTGCTGCGAATCGTGAGGTTTTGGCAGTACCCGGATCCATTTTCTCGCCCACTTCGCGCGGAGCTAATGCTCTCATCGCTCAGGGGGCCTGGCCTGTTGTGGATGAAGAGGGGTTTGGTGAGATTCTTGATCGACTGTTTCCCGAGAGTTGCGGAAATCGAGCAGGTCTAACACCTCCCATCGAGCTAGACGATCCGTTGCTTGCCGCCCTTGCTGCCGATCCGATGCGCCTTGAGCAGCTGGTGGAACTCTTTGTAAAAGGAGAGGATAAAAACCGAGCATCTGCCACAAGCCACCTGATGAGGCGTATAGCATGCCTGGAAAGTGAAGGTGTAATCGAGCGTTTTCCGGACGGGCGCTTCGGTGTAGTGCAGCTAAAGAGGCGTACGAGGTTGAGCTGAGGACTTAGCTGAAGGGTATGTGATATGCTGCCTCGCATGCAAAAGATTGTAAACATCATCGGTGCCGGTTTGGCCGGTAGCGAGGCGGCTCTACAGCTTGCCTCTCGCGGCGTGCGAGTTCGCCTCTTCGAGATGCGCCCCGCTACGACCACGCCGGTTCACCACAGCGGTAGATGCGCTGAACTGGTGTGTTCCAACTCCCTCAAAAGCATCAAACCCGAAAGCGCGGCGGGCATGCTCAAATCAGAACTCGCAGCCCTTCACTCCTTCTTGATTTCGACTGCATGGTCAGTCAAGGTGGAAGCCGGTGGTGCACTCGCGGTGGATCGCAATGCCTTTTCTGAGCGGGTAACCGAACTCGTTCGCCGCAATGCCTCCATTGAATACAGGGTAGAGGAGGTCAGTGATCCATTTTCTTTCGAGGCGGATGCTACCATCATCGCAACCGGCCCTTTGACTTCGGATGCTCTTTCAAAATGGATTCGCGACAAAACGGGCGACGAAGGTCTTGCATTCTTTGATGCCTCAGCCCCCATCGTGATGGCTGACTCGCTGGATATGGATGTGCTTTTCTGTCAGTCGCGTTACGAGAGAGAGACCCAAGGTGACTATCTCAACGCCCCGTTTTCCAAGGAATCCTACGAGCGTTTCATAGATGAGCTTCTAGCAGCAGATCGCGTGGTATTGAAAGATTTCGAAACAGGAGATCTCTTTCAGGCCTGCCAGCCCATCGAAGAGCTTGCGCGCAAAGGGCGTGACGCTCCGCGTTTTGCCTCCTGCAAGCCCGTAGGGCTTATCAATCCAGCTACAGGTCGGCGTCCGTGGGCAGTAGTGCAGCTTCGCGCTGAAAACGTTGAAGGCACCGCCTACAATCTGGTGGGCTTCCAAACCAACCTGACCTTTTCCGAGCAGCGCCGCGTGTTTCGTATGATCCCAGGTCTGGAGGCTGCCGAATTTGCCCGCTTTGGCGTGATGCATCGCAACACCTTCATCGACGCTCCGCATCTCCTTGATAGCGATCTGCGGCTTAAATCCTGTGCGCACGAAGGACTTGATGTGTACGTGGCAGGTCAGCTGTCGGGCACTGAGGGCTATTGTGAGGCCATGATGTCGGGACTCGTGGCAGCTCTCAATGTTTATGCGCGCCTGATTGGAAAAGACATCCCCCATCTGCCGCGTGAGACGGCGTTTGGGGCACTTTTGGATTATGCAACCGACTCGCTGACCCAAGAATATCAGCCCATGCACGTGAACTTTGGGATAATGCCTCCCTTGGCGCAACGCTTGCGCGACAAACAGGAACGCTACGCTGCCTATGCTGCGCGAGGTAGTGATGCCATGCGCGATTACGTTGAAACCCTTCACTCCGCAGGAATTCTGTGATCATATGACGGGCGAGGAAAAACCCGGGATAGACGCTGATCGTAGCGTGGATATGCACTACCTGCATCTTGTGGAAGAGTTTTGCGCCTCGCTCATACAAAGGCGCAATCTTTCGCCTCACACCTCCCGCAACTACAGGATGGATTTGCTCGATTATGGCCGCTGGGCTGCGCGTGCGGGAATTTCTCCCCTTGAAGCCACTCACCGTCAGGTGAGGATGTATCTGGGCGAACTCGACCGCGCTCAATATTCCCGCCGTACCGTGAATCGACGTTTATCCGCCCTGCGCAGTTTTTTCCGGTGGCTTATCGCGTGCGGCTATGCCGAAAGCGATCCCGTGAGCGTTTTGCAGGGGCCTAAAACCGCTAAGAATCTCCCTCGCTCCATTTCACTTTCCGATATGGAGCGTTTGCTTGGGGTATGGCGCGAGGAAAAGGGGGCAGTGGCCCTGCGCAATCAGGCGATACTTGAATTCCTCTACGCATGTGGTGCCCGCGTATCCGAAACGTCGGGTCTGCTTGTGCATGGTGTGTCCTTCGATTCTAGGCAGGCGAAGGTGTTCGGCAAGGGAGGTAAGGAGCGCATTATTCCGCTGCACGACATGGCAATCTCATCTATGCGAGCGTACTTTCAGGAGGGGCGGCCTGAGTTGCTTTCAGGTGAAGTCTGTCCGTACTTTTTCGTTTCCACCCGTGGGAGGCGTATGAGCACCGATGCCCTGCGACGACTTTTCAAAAAGAGTGCCGAGATGGCAGGTATCGGATCAGATTTTACCCCCCACGACATGCGCCACACCTTTGCCACCGATCTGGTGGAAGGTGGGGCC
>CAZLKG010000024.1:12820-14420 GCA_964560045.1 uncultured Slackia sp. | reverse complement strand
GCAGCGGACATCATTCCGCAGTTTCCGCCTCCGATTACAAGATAGTCGCACTCCAGAGCAGCCTCACCCGCATCGGCGATATTCGTCGGCTGAATGGCAAAATCCTGGGCGCTCGATCCTGTTGTAGATGCAGCGCTTTCTGACCCGTCAACCCCTGAATCCTCTGTCGATTGTCCCGAACATGAGATCAGACCTGCGGTCGCAACGCCCGCCATCGCACCGCCCGCTAAAAATGAACGGCGAGAAATGCCCTTCTCGGTAATCGTGTTCATACGTGCCCCTCTCTCTTCTTCTCTTCTGCGAATTTCGGCTCGAACGAGCCTCCTACCCTCCTTGTACACGGAGTCCACTGGGGGTGAATATACGGCTCCCCTTTAGAAAAAGTCCTTGTAAAACCTTATGATTCGTATCATAAGGTCTTTATGATTTGGGCGTTTAGCCTTTGGATCCTTCAATGATGTCGATAAATTCCTGCCTTGTATGGACACCCATTTTTCTGTAGATGTGGCGGACATGGGAATTCACGGTTCCGGCGGATATGAAGAGTTGCTTTTGGATGAAAGGAAGGCTGCGGCCTCGGGCGAGTAGGTTGGCAACTTCAACCTCTCGGGGAGTAAGTCCGTATCTTTCCCTAAGCTGTCCCACGTTCGGCTCTGAGCCTGAGGATGATTTGACGGATCCTTCTTCGGATGTGCCATCGCCAAAGGGGTGGGCGGATTCGGCCGGCGCAAACATTGCAAGGACGAACTTTCCGTTCGGGAGAAACAGGGCGATAACCATGAGCATGAACACCGTGACAAGAGAAACGGTTGTGATCTCGGCGTATCCGACCTTGATGATGTCAGCGATCCACGAATTGACTTGAGAGCTTGCTACCACAGAAAGCGCAAAGGAAGCATCCATGATGGCAACGGCTCTTACCAGATTGCAGGAAAGTCTCGATGCGAGAAGACAACAGAAAACCCAAGATATTGCCCTGATGCACCAAAATCCCGCACCAAAAATACCGTAGGAAACGGCATATGAATAAGCGCCGATGAAGGGGGCTATGAGAAAACCGAAGGCCATCACCAAGAGCATCATCCTCACTGTACCGACGGTGATGGGCTTCAACGATCCGCTTTTCTTTGTGGAAAAGAGATAGGCAATAAACATACCCAAACCTGCAACCCCTCCGAACAGATACAGACTGCCCGTTCGGTTGAGAGATTCGTCGGCGATCTCCGTACAAAACGCCCTCAACATCTCACCGCAGAACGCGAAAGCGAAGAGAGAAAACACGAGGGGAATATAGTCAAACGCAGCGAAACGCACTACGGCCTGGTTCTGTCCATGGTTTTCGTCATGGTTTTGCAGATGCCCTTTTGAGGAGACGTGTATACATGCTGCCGACAACAAAGGGAGAATACCTGTGGTCACTGCGCGCAACATCGGAGGGATTCCCTGAAAGGCAAAGTACAGGAGCAAGCCTGAAGCGATGGAGGTGAAGGATGCCAAAGGAAGTGCTCTGGCGGAGAGCTGTCCAAACGTCTCACCCCATAAAAGAACATGCCAGGAGCTTGAGATGCCCACTATCACGGCAGATGCGGCTAAAAATGCC
>CAZLKG010000024.1:3863-12810 GCA_964560045.1 uncultured Slackia sp. | reverse complement strand
GGAAAAGGTCTGATAACCAATCGAAGAACAGTATGAGGCAACAGCAACCGAAACTGTTCCCGCGCACATACCGATGGCACTGAGAACGAGAAATGCCCTTTTAGGCAGAAGCGATCCGATGATGGGGGCGCAGATGGCGTGGATGATAAGGGCGAGGGCATGAGCCCAGGTAGCCCAAAGCCAAAAGGAGTTCACCAACCTATCGGCACCGTCAAGCCCAATAAAAAGGGTATCGCTGTAAAAAACAAGGGCAATCCAGACCCAATACAGCGCCAATCCGAGAAAGGATGCCCGAAACTGTACTTCGACGAACACGAACACCCCCGATGCGCCTTCGTTTATCGCATAAGGCCATTATATCACCGGGTCAGTTTCGTCCCCTATTTTGCGTTCTCCCCTCGCAATTGACCCCCGCGATTGATGGGTCGAAAATACGCCTTCTCCGCAGGCGATCTGGTAAAAACCGCGCATAAGGCCACCTTTTGGGACACCGAACTAAAGACAGCAGCACACCAATCCAAAGGAAAAGGCTCATTCCTTTTCTTCGAGAAGACTCATTCCTTCTCTTCAAAAAGGCTCAAAAGAAAATTCCCCACCGCGTCAACAAGGTCGCTATCCTCTTCTAGGCGAAGATACTTCAAAGGAAGGCTGAGCTTGTGGCTCTGCTGGAGATACTTTCCCCCATACCTGCGCACAGAACCTATCATCTCTTTGGGAATTTCAATGGGCTCCACATTGAGCTTGCCTGCCGCAACGATAACCAAGTTGATGCCCTGCGCTACCGCTAAGGCCCGTATACGCGCTTTGGAAAACATATTGGAGCACGCTTGGGGCATCTGACCATAGGAGCCTATGGTTGCCTGCCTAAGCTCATCGACCACGTCTGTGGTCTCTGCATAGGCGAGCTTGCGGTACAGAAGGACGCGGGCATCGGCATCGGGTACGTATTCCTCGGGAATGTAGGCGTGAACGGGCATGTTGACGACGATATCCGACAGGGCAGGTGGCACTGCATCAGCTTGGACTGTACCACCCTCTCTTGCCGCTGAAATGGCAGAGGAAAGCATCTGAGCGAAAAGATCGAATCCGACCGCGCTCATGTTTCCGCTTTGCTCGGCTCCTAAAAGGTTACCGGCACCGCGAATCTCTAAGTCGCGCATAGCGATGCGCATGCCGCTTCCCAGATCGTGAAAATCGTTGATGGCCTCAAGTCTTGCCGTAGCTTCCTCGGTGAGCGTCACATGCTCGGGAAACATGAAGTAGGCGTACGCCTGCCGGGAGCTACGTCCCACACGGCCTTTGAGCTGATACATCTGCGCTAAACCGAGACGTTGAGAATCTTCAATGATCAGGGTATTGGTATGGGGATTGTCTATTCCACTCTCTATGATGGTAGTGGCAACCAACACATCAATCTTTCCGGCTGAGAATTCTTCCATCACGCGCTCAAGACTATCTTTGTCCATTTTTCCGTGCGCGATGCCCACCCGAGCCTCGTTTGCGGCCTCGCCCACACGCGCGACGGCTTCCTCGATGGTGCGCACGCGATTGCTGACGTAATACACCTGTCCCCCGCGTTGAATCTCGCGCCTGATAGCTGCCGACACGACATCGACATCCCACTCACCCACATGCACCTCGACGGGTCGTCGGTTGCTGGGAGGCGTCATGATGTGGCTCGTGTCGCGCACGCCGGAAAGGCTCATCTGTAGGGTGCGCGGGATGGGAGTGGCCGATAGCGTGAGAACATCAATATGCTCGCGGAGGTTCTTGAGCTGCTCTTTGTGCTGAACTCCGAAACGCTGTTCTTCATCAATGATGACAAGGCCCAAATCGTGCGGATTCACATCGCGCGACAGAAGGCGGTGTGTACCCACAAGGACATCGACCGCTCCGGAGGCGAGTCCCTTGAGCGTGGCCCTTTGTTCTGCGGGTGTTCTGAAGCGCGAGAGCACTTCAACATCAATCCCGAAGGGATCGAAGCGATCCTTGAACGTGGCGTAGTGCTGCTGCGCAAGAATAGTTGTGGGACACAGCACCATGACCTGCTTGTTGTCCTGCACGGCTTTGAAGGCCGCACGCATGGCAACCTCGGTTTTTCCAAAACCCACATCGCCGCATATCAGACGATCCATCGGCTTTGCGGACTGCATGTCGGCCTTCACCTCGGCAATCGCCGAAAGCTGATCAGGGGTCTCCTCATAGGGAAAAGATTCCTCCATCTCACGCTGCCAAGGAGTGTCCGCCGAATACCGGAACCCCTGGACGGCTGTGCGGCGTGTATACACGTCTACCAGATCGAAGGCGAGCTGGCGCGTGGCTTTGTGCGCCTTTGAGAGAGAACGTGACCAATCGCTCGTATTGAGACGCGTGAGACGCGGGCTAGCTCCTTCGGGTCCTACGTATCGCGTGACGCGATCGAGCTGTTCCACCGGAACATAGAGTTTATCTCCCTCGGCGTATTCGAGAAGCAGATAGTCGCGCATGGTACCGGCGACCTCCTGGCGCACGAGGTCTTTGAAAAACGCCACGCCATGCACCGCATGAACCACGTAATCCCCCGGTTTGAACGGAAAGGTAATCTCGGTGAGATCGATGCGACGGCGGTTTCGTATGCTTGAATTTCGTCCTTGTGTATCGTGAATGGAAACAAGAGCCAACTTGCCCTTGGGAATGACCATCCCTAAGGGGATGTCCACATCCACCACATTGATCAGTCCGGGACGCAGAAGCGCCTGTTTGCCCGATGCGCAGTCAAGCACCTCAACGATAGGGAGTTGATTGTCCACAAACAGAAGGCTCATATCTTTGCGCGCCTTAGGGTTAGAAGCGCTGAACACCACGGTGTAGCGCCGCTCCACAAAGCTGCGCAAGCGTTCCACCATCTTCTCAGCACCACCCGCTATCTCGGTTCGCTTTACGGAGAGCTCAGCATCAAGGGAATCTCCCGCGTGCATTATGGAAGACATTATGAAACGCTGACTGCCGCCAAAATTCAAGGATGCGGGCTTCGCATACAGACCCTCAAGGGGGCTGCCTTGAGATCGAGCAAAGATGTCCTCGTAGGCACGGGAGGCATCATCCATCAGACTTCGGGGTTCATCGAGTACGACAAGCGCCTGTCCGGTGGCATAGTCGCCCAGAGTTTCGGTGTGCCGATACAAATGGGGCAGCAGAGCATCCGCGCCCAAAAAATCTTCTCCCGACTGGAGCTTGCCAAGCAGATCTCGCCAATCGGGATCGCTCTCGGCGCGGCTCATAACAAAGTTCCGGGCGCGCTTTGCTCCCCGAGGCGTAATTCGATATTCCTTCACCGGATAGATGTCAAATCGTGGAAGCGAGGCGATGGTCTGACCTGTTGAGGGAACGATGCGCCGTATTTCATCCACCTCATCGCCGAAAAAGTCAACCCTGATGGGATAGACGGAGTTACCGGGGAATACGTCGACGGTTCCGCCTCGCACACAAAACGTACCCGGGCCATCTAAGTCTGCACTATTCTCATAACCGCGCGCAATCAGAGCCTGCAGCAGGGATTGTCTATCGAGCACTTCTCCCGAATGGAGATCTGCGCATTCGGTTTCTGCCTGAACGCGCACCGGAGCGAAAACCCCTGCATCATGCGGCGGGAGGCAGCGCAGCATGGAGGCAGCGCTGGCGACCACAACAACGTTTTCCCCCTGAGACAAAAACCATGCCGCACGTGTGCGGCGCGCAATCTCTTGTGCCTGAGGTATCTTGGGGGAAAACGGGTAGTCGCTACGAGCAGGGAAATGGGCGACCTTCTCTTCTCCTAAGTAGGAAGCGACACTGCGCGCAAAGCGCTCGGCAGCCTCTTCCCCGGGCACCACTACCAACATACAGCGCGGTGCCATGGTATAGAGGACGGATGTCACAAAGGGGCGCGCGGATGAGGCAAGACCAAGCGATACATCTTTTCCGGCGAACAGTTTTTCTGAAATCTCACCCAATGCGCCTGAAGCGCGAAGAACCGACGTAAGAGAGTCGATGAGCATGTCCGTACCTGCTCCTGACCAACGATTGCCATACATTAAAACCGCAGGATCCACGGCTCGGGGATTGTAGCAAAGCAAGCTCACGGAACAGTGAAGTTCTTGTCGTTTCCTCGCGCTCAAACAGCAAGACAGAGGGGGTCAGCTTGAGGCTTGAATGTACTTCACCTTCATCCGACAGTGAAACTGACATCCCCCATATCTTTGATTAAGACTGCAGAATCTTCTTGATAACGTACATTTGTTCGTATATATTGAACATGTCAAAGATGGCGTGATGGGAGGACTGTATGGACGCCAAGCTATCGCAGGAACTTAGCATGTTGGTACTCTCAGACCTTTTAAGCGATGAAGTACTTAACGGATGGGCGGTACCTCATGAGCACATGGAAGAATTTGTCTACGACATAGAGCAGGCTGCCCGAAAAGCGGGTGCAATACCCTTTGCTCATCTGGACTTTCTTGATTTTGATAATGCGCTTAGCTCACTTATAGGCATGAGCTTTCAGTCTGCAGTTCAAGAAACCATCCAGGCGGCCGAATCCATAGCAGCATCACCCTCAAACTAAGATAAACATCCTCATAGATCCTGCTTTTCATGGCGAATATCTGCGTGGGTTACAATAGCTCCAAGAAATTGAGTAAGGAGCAGCTAATGCCGCGTGAGAACTTGACGCAAAAAAGACTGCGAGCCGCTGAGATAGAGCGTCGGATGTATTCGAGATACGGAGAGGGAGAATGTTCCCTTGCGTATTCCGATCCGTTTACGCTTACGATTGCCGTAGTTCTTTCGGCGCAGTGCACCGATGCGGCAGTAAACAAGATCACGCCTGTCCTGTTCGAAAAATATAAAACACCACAGGCCATGGCTCAAGCTCACGTGGAAGACATAGAAGCCATCATCCATCCTCTGGGCTTTTTCAGGTCGAAGGCGAAAAACATCGTCGCACTAGCTCAGACGCTTCTCTCCGAATTCGGAGGGGAGATACCCAACGACATGGAAAAACTCCAAAAACTTCCCGGCGTGGGCAGAAAGACTGCCAACGTGGTTTTGTGCCAGGCGTTTCGCAATCCTCAGGGCATTGCAGTGGACACCCATGTGTTTCGTATAGCCCACCGGCTTGGATTCGCCACGCGCAATGACGACACACCTTTGAAGGTAGAGGCTAAGCTGCTCAAGATCTATCCCCGATCGGAGTGGCTTTCCATCAATCACCAGTGGGTGCATTTTGGCCGCGACTTCTGCACTGCCCGGCGTCCCCGATGCACCGGCTGCTTTATTTCCGACCTCTGCCCTGCCGGGAAAAAGGCACTAGAAGACAAAACCTCCTGACCTTTGAGGATCAAGGTTTTTCAAAGGGGGCTGGCTTGTTGCGCTGCATTGAAATGGCTTAGCTCGGTTTGGTGGTTTGGCTTGGTTTGCCGCGTCGGCCACGATGCCTTCGCTTTACCGCCCACCGTCATCCCATGGCTTTCAACGTTGCCTCCACGATGTCTTCCACAGGTGCAAGAGTCCCCTTACCGGACTCACCACTTGCAAGCCTTCCCTTGCCGGGTTCTACAATGATTGCCCCCCGCCCCTCAAGTGTGGAGAGATTGGCCTGAGTTGCAGGAGAGGCATACATGTTCGTATGCATGGCAGGACACACCACAATAGGACAGGTAGTCGCCAGAAAGGTGGATGTCACCATATCATCTGCTATGCCGTTTGCCATCTTGGCAATGACGTTAGCCGTGGCAGGCACCACCACGAAGGCATCGGCTTTTTGGGCTAAGGTGATGTGCTTTATCGTGGCATCAGAGCTGTAATCGAAGGTGTCGGTGTAGACCTTTTTTTTTTTTTTCTCCTCGAAGGTAAGCGGGGCCACAAACTCGCAGGCGTTTTTGGTCATGATGACCTCCTCCTCCACCCCAATGCCTTGCAGTAGAGAAACAACCTCGGCGCTTCTGTAGGCGGCTATTCCCCCGGAAACGGCCACAAGGGCGCATCTGTCCATAAGCCCTCCCTCGATCATCAAATCTCGGATACATTTCGGGTACATGCCCCCGGCAAACACGTAGCTTCGCACGTCAAACCAGCCGACCATGGAGACGGCCACGAGCGGCGGGTATACTCCATCACACTAACGCACAGCAATCAAGCCTCAAACCGTGCAAAACGAGGTCAGACAAATCCTGACGAATGTACGTGCCTACGAGCAAAACCCGCCTGCGTCTGCGGCAATCCCTCTCCCCGCCGCGCTGCCCGAGAAACCTGCACGAACCCCTGAAATCCCCGACAGCTAAAGAAGTGTGCCTACTGCGTTTCGTATTGGGGTAGATCCTGTAGCGCCACCACGTCAAGGCCGCAGGGATTGTCGCTCAGTGCCTCAAGGGCGGCCACGAAGGCACTTGCACCCGAGAGCGCTGTAACGCTTGTCACGCCGTGCTTGACGGCCTCGGTGCGCAAACGATACCCGTCGCTGCGCGTCTCCTGGCCGTAAGGGGTATTTATCATGAGCACTATTTCTCCGGCCGCGATCATGTCGCCAATGTTGCGTCCAGGACTGCCGATCTTACCTACAACCTCGCATTTCACATTGCCGCCCCGCAGGCATCGCGCCGTGCCCTCCGTGGAGGTAATAGTGAACCCCAGACGCTGGAGCGCGCGGGCAATGGGAAGGATATGGCGCTTGTCTCTGTCGCACACCGAAATGAACACCTTGCCTTCTGTGGGAAGTTCATAGCTGATTGCAAGCTGGGTCTTTGCATATGCCTCGGGATAGGTGGGGGCAATGCCCATGACCTCACCCGTGGACTTCATCTCAGGACCGAGCACCACATTCGCCCCCGGAAAACGACCCCAGGGCATCACAGCCTCTTTCACGCAGAAGTAATCCATGTCGCGTTCATCATCGGGAAGTCCCAGGCTTTCGATGGTTCGCCCACTCATCACGAGCGCCGCGCATTTGGCCAAAGACACACCGGTGGCTTTCGACACGAAGGGAACCGTGCGACTGGCACGGGGGTTTGCTTCTATCACGTATATGCTTTCGCCCTTGATGGCATACTGGACGTTGATGAGACCACGGGCACCGAGGCGCAGCGCCAAGCGGCGCGTGGTTTCACGTAGCTCACGCACAAGTTTCTGGGAAAACGAGAAGGGAGGGATGCAGGTTGCGGAGTCACCCGAATGGATGCCCGCCTCTTCAATATGCTCCAGGATGCCGCCGACATATACCTCTTTTCCGTCGCACAGAGCATCCACGTCGCATTCGATGGCTCCCTCAAGGAAGCTGTCAAGATAGACGGGATAATCGGGAGAAATGCGCGCCGCCTGTGCCATGTATCTTTTGAGAGCCACCTGATCGTAGGCAATGACCATGCCGCGTCCTCCCAGCACATAACTGGGGCGCACGAGCAGCGGAAATCCGATGCGACCCGCCACACTACACGCCTGTTCGAAGCTCTCGGCGGTGGCTGATGGGGGATAGGCTATTTCAAGTTCGTCGAGCACGGCGGAAAATCTCTCGCGATCCTCGGCAAGATCGATGGCCTCGGGACTGGTTCCCATAACCACAACCCCGGACTCTTTCAGGGCACGTGCCAGCTTGAGCGGCGTCTGCCCACCGAGCGTCACCACCACACCGTCAGGGCGCTCCGCGTCCACGATATCCATCACGTCCTCATAGGTGAGCGGCTCAAAATAGAGACGATCCGAGGTATCGTAGTCGGTGGACACGGTTTCGGGGTTGCAGTTGACCATGATGGTCTCATAGCCCGCCTCTGCAAGGGCATAGGAGGCGTGCACACAGCAGTAATCGAACTCGATACCCTGTCCGATACGGTTGGGGCCGGCACCTAAGATCATCGCCTTGGGCGCATCTACAGCGGGAATCTCGTTTTCAGCAATGCGCGCTGAACTCTCCCCTGCCACATAATACGGTTCTTCATAGGTCTTGTAGTGGTATTCGGTCATGCCGCAGAACTCAGCCGCACAGGTATCAACCGTTTTGAACGTAGGAATCACGCCTAAGCCTTTGCGGTAGGCGCGCACCACACGCTCTTGACTTGCGGTGAGATACGCAATTTGGGCATCGGAGAGACCGTATTGCTTGGCGAGGCGCATGGCGGAGGCATCCAGATCTTCAAGACGCATGCCGCAAAGCACGCGCTCGACAGCTACGGCATCGGATATGCGCGAGAGGAACCACGGATCAATCCTGCAGGCCCGATAAACCTCATCCACACTCCATCCTCGCCTGAAAGCCTCTGCCACAGCAAAGATGCGATCCTCGGATGGTCGTCCTACGCATTTGGCAAACTCTTCTTCGTCCATGTCAGAAAATTCATCTTTGCCGTCGGCACCCAAGCCCGCCCGGCCGTTTTCCATGGAGCGCATGGCCTTACCAAGAGCTTCCTCAAAGGTTCGGCCTATGGCCATGGCCTCACCCACGGCTTTCATGCGCGTAGAAAGCGTGGTATCGGTTCCCTCAAACTTCTCGAAGGTGAAGCGCGGCACCTTGACGACGCAGTAGTCGATAGAAGGCTCAAAGCACGCAGGGGTTATGCGCGTGATGTCATTTTCTATTTCGTCGAGGGTGTAGCCGACAGCCAGACGCGCAGCGGCCTTGGCAATAGGAAATCCCGTGGCCTTAGAGGCAAGCGCAGACGATCGCGATACCCTTGGGTTCATCTCAATAACGACAAGCCGACCGTTTTGCGGGTTTAAGGCGAACTGAACGTTTGAGCCACCTGTTTCCACGCCGATCTTTTCGAGGATTGCCAGGGAAGCCACACGCATGCGCTGGTATTCCACATCAGAAAGCGTCTGCGCAGGGGCAACCGTAATGGAGTCACCAGTGTGCACACCCATAGGATCAAGGTTTTCAATGGAGCATACGATGATTCCATTACCGGCGCGATCGCGCATGACCTCCATCTCGAACTCTTTC
>CAZLKG010000024.1:0-3853 GCA_964560045.1 uncultured Slackia sp. | reverse complement strand
TTCCAGCCAACGATGCTTTCCTCAACCAGCACCTCGCCGACAGGAGACAGTTCAAGTCCTTGTGAGACGATCTCACGCAGTTGCGGCTCATCGTAGGCTATGCCGCCACCTGCACCACCCAGTGTGTAGCTGGGACGCAGCACGCAGGGATAGCCCATCGTGCGGGCAAGCTCCACAGCATCTTCCACCGAATAGGCATAGCCGCTGCGGGCGCATTCCAGGCCAATTTCTTCCATCGCTTCGGAGAACAACTTGCGGTTCTCACCGCGCTCTATGGCAGCGAGATCGCAGCCGATCATCTCCACCCCAAATTCGTCAAGCACGCCCGACTTGGCCAGCTCAACCGCTGTGTTCAAGCCCGTCTGACCCCCCAAGGTGGGAAGCAGTGCGTCAGGTCGCTCTTGTGAGATCACACGCTTTACGAACTCGGGGGTGATAGGCTCAACGTAGGTACGATCGGCAAGCTGCGGATCGGTCATGATGGTAGCGGGATTGGAGTTCACCAGAACCACTTCAAAACCGTCTTCTTTAAGCACCTTACACGCCTGTGCCCCGGAGTAGTCGAATTCGCAGGCCTGCCCGATAACGATAGGGCCGCTTCCAATGACCAGGATGCGTTTAATGTCAGTACGCTTAGGCATGACGGGCCTCCTTCGGATCGGATCCGAACACCCAGCCCGCAAGGCGATCCTTGGCGATGTCGATGTCCAGGTAGCTTTTCTCATCAGCCATCAGGCGCATGAAGGCGGTGAACAGGTAGTGGGCATCAGTGGGACCGGGGCTTGCCTCGGGGTGGTACTGCACGCTGAATGCCTTGGTATCAAGTAGCTGGATTCCCTCGCAGGTGCCGTCATTGAGGTTTACGTGCGTGAGGCGAATGCGACCGAAGCGGGCATTGTGCACCACGGGAGCTATGCCGCGACTGCTCCAGAAACGCAAATCGCCGTCAGTGGGATGTTCGGACAGGCCGCAGGAGAGCTCGGGCACAAGCTCGCCAAGGCTTGGAAAGATGAGGCCAAAGCCGTGGTTTTGCGAGGTTATCTCGACGCGTCCGCTCACCAGATTCATGACAGGCTGGTTGGTTCCGCGATGGCCGAACTTGAGCTTTTCCATCTGAGCGCCACAGGCCAAAGCTATCATTTGATGCCCTAGGCAGATACCGAAGATCGGCACCTTACCGAGAAGTTCTTTTACCTGGGCATAGGTTGCTTCCACCGCATCAGGATCCCCCGGTCCGTTGGAAAGAAACACGCCGTCAGGACATAAGGCCAGCACATCGTCTGCGGGAGTGTCCCAAGGCACCACAACAAGCTCACATCCCGCATTGATCAGTCCGTCGAGGATTCCGCGCTTGACACCGCAGTCATAGACAACCACCTTGCGCGACGCAGCTGCCGGTCCGGCCACGGCAAAGGCGCGGCTGGCCATTGATGAGCCATATTCGTAGGTATACGACTCCTGACAGCTCACCGTTTTGACCAGGTTGGTTCCCACCAACTCAGGAACCCCTTTAAGTTTTGTGGCAAGAGAGGCAAAATCTAAATCTATCGTGGAGAGGATTCCTTTCTGGGATCCAAAGTCACGCAGATGGCGTACCAATGCGCGCGTATCGATTCCCTCAATGGCCACGATTCCGCGTTCCTTCAGGTACTTCGGAAGGGAGACTTCCGAGCGCCAATTGGAGGGTACCGCGCACATGTCGTGTACCACCAAGCCGCGCAGGGCCGGCCTTGCAGCTCCATCGCTTTTGAGAGGATAGCCGGGCGCCGTTTGCGTGTCAGACAGGCTGATGCCGTAGTTTCCTACCTGCGGATAGGTCATGGTCAGAATCTGTCCGGCATAGGATGGATCGGTGATTGTCTCAAAGTAACCCTCGAGCGAGGTGTTAAAGCACACTTCACCGGCAGCCTCGCCCGCCGCCCCGCAGGAACGGCCTCGGAATGCGGTTCCGTCCGCAAGCAACAAAACAGCCGCGCTTTGAGCCTCTTTGCTTGTGGCAGCCATCATCTCCTGAGCCAGAGTATTCGTCCGCTCATGCAAAACTGACAAATGCCGGGTGCTGGTATGAGCAGAACTCATGCGCTTGTCTCCTTTTCGGTCTCTCGGCGTCGGGGTGAAGGAACCCCGCACCTACCCCGTACTCACATGAGGCGGCGATTGCACGAAATTTCGTGCCCGTGAGCGCCAGCATCACAGGAGTGCAGGGCCATAGGTAAGCAGAGCCAAACCTGCCACGCCCACGACGATGCACCAAACCATGGATTTTGTTTTTACTCCCACGATCGCCACTGCGGTGCCTGCAATAAAAGAGGCAATCCAGGGCCATATATCATCGGAGGCAAACATGGCCGGATCGAAGAGATCGCTGGCAACGAGGGCGGCGAAGGCGGCTGGCGGGATGAAATTGAGCGCCCGCACGGCGGTTTCAGGGAGCTGACGCCCTTTCAGGAGAAAGACGGGCAAAACGCGACAGGCCAACATGGAGACGACCACGGCTACAAACACAACCAAAAAATCGGTGACAGACACCTCAGTCACCCACCTTGATAGCCGAGTCTTGTCCCTCTCCTGCTTTGAGACTGAAAACCAGGGCACAGCATAGCCCAACGAGTGCACCTATGAAAATAGCAGGTCCTGAAAGACCTGCGCATTTGCACGCCACAACACCTAGGGCGGCTCCCCCTGCGGCAACGGCATTGCTCCGAGATGCCTTTTGCATGCACAGCAGACAGATAAAAAGCGAGGTCATGGCAAAGGAGGCAAGTGCCGTGGGAAACGAAAGGGCCGATCCAAGCAAAACACCCACTATGTTCGCAAGAATCCAGGCACTCTGAGAGAACAGATTCACCGCAAGGGCAGCTCTCAGCGTCCACCCACCGTTGATGAAGCGAGCGAGATTAACCCCAAAGGTCTCATCGGTCACGGTGGCGGAAAAGAGAAAGGCAAGCCGCTTGGAAACACCACCGCAGAACTGCGAAAGCGATGCCCCGTAAAGCATTTGGCGCAAGTTGACCAGCGAGACGCTCAAAATGATGGCAGTGAGCGGGTTGCCTGCCAAATACATGTTGGGAATCATGTACTGACCTGCACCGGAATAGAGCAGAATGCTCATGAGCGCCGCCATCCACCACGTCATGCCAGCGGTCGCACACAGGATACCGCAGGGCACACCCAAAACCGCATAGCCCGCCATGATGGGTAAGGCCAGGGTCAGCGAGTCTCGTGCGGACAAAGCGGATGGCGATCCGTTTTCGTAGCCTGTCTCATTATGTTTCATCTCGGTTCCAAGCATCGCGGCGGTATTATACGGCATGTGCGCATGGGGAAGACGAAGAACTCGCAGCAGGCAAGATGTGGGTACGAACAACACGCCTGAATAATATGGGCGAATATGGGCGACTTTGTGAAAACCCTGGTACAATGGCAATAATCCTTTTCATATCGCGCTTCACGGCGTGGATCCGACGCCTAGGAGGTGCAACGTGTCCCATTTACCTACCCTGGTTGTTGACCTCGCCTTGCTTTTGGCCACGGCGGCACTCGCCACCGTCGTGTGCAGGAGGTTCAAGCAGCCCCTTGTCTTGGGCTACGTCGTGGCCGGATTTCTTGTGGGACCGGCAATCGAGTGGTTCCCGGACGTCACCGACAGCTCCAGCGTCAGCACGTGGTCGGAAATCGGAGTCATTTTCCTCATGTTCGGCTTAGGCCTTGAGTTCAGCATTGTGAGGCTGTCCACCGTTGGGCGTCCTGCGTTCATCACGGCCATCATCGAGATGCTACTCATGGTGACCGCCGGTATCACGTGCGGCACTCTTCTTGGCTGGTC
Source organism: uncultured Slackia sp. (assembly GCA_964560045.1). Taxonomy (GTDB): domain Bacteria; phylum Actinomycetota; class Coriobacteriia; order Coriobacteriales; family Eggerthellaceae; genus Slackia. The sequence goes on along the minus strand of CAZLKG010000024.1, from coordinate 27 downwards.
GTTTTTTACCAGCCTGTTCTTGGGCGG
>CAZLKG010000023.1:0-14618 GCA_964560045.1 uncultured Slackia sp. | reverse complement strand
CACGATACCTCCACGGCTGCGTCACAGGTTCTTGAAATCGCATTTTTATAATGGGTGCTGCAAGCGAAAGGCTCCCCTCCTTCACTTGCCTGCTTGCCAAGAGCAGAAACGGTGCATTCCCCTTGCACCGATCATCCCCTCCTTGTGTGAGGCCCGGTCCTTCCCCGGGCCTCGATTCTTTATCAAGACTCCTTCAGACGGCGGTTTGCGCGACTCATTTTAAGAAGCGTTGCGGCTCCGCGCGGAGACGAACATTTCTCGGGCATGAGCCTTCGATGCCTCGTTTACTTCCCCCGAGAGCATACGCGCGATCTCGGCCACACGCTCTTCGCCCTCAACGGGAAAAAGTTGGGTCTCAGGAATTCCCTCACCGCCTCCTTCCGTTTTGCGAACCAAGTAGTGGACATCGCCAAAAACAGCTATTTGAGCAAGGTGAGTCACCACGATGACCTGATGCGTCTTAGCAAGGTCGGCGATGACCGCCGCAAGCGATCGGGCTGCCGATCCGCCCACACCAGCGTCCACCTCATCGAACACAAGCGTCTCGCGCTCATCCGCAGTTCCGAGCACCACCTTGCAGGCCAGCATCACGCGGCTCATCTCGCCGCCAGACGCGATACGAGCCAAGGGCCTGGCAGTCATTCCTTCGGCTGCCCGGTAGAGAAATTCCACCTTCGAGGCCCCCGCACGTGTCCACTGCTCACGGGGCAAGGGCTTCATGGAGCATACGAGTTCAGCCGTTCCCATCTCAAGGCGTGCCATCTGCACATTCACCTGTTCGGCAAACCGTGGTGCCGCCTGAGCGCGAACATCCTCTAAGGCGCGAGCTTTCTGAATGAGCTCATCCTCAGCTGCCTTCTGTTTCGCTTTTGCACACGAGAGCAGACGATCGGCATCGTCCACCGCAGCCACCGTGCGCGCAGCCTCATCTCTACGAGCAAGCACATCTTTCATGCGAGGACCGTAGGAGCGCATAAGCCCTTGGAGCGTGCCGATGCGCTCCTGTATGTTTTCAAGAATAGCAGGATCATGATCTATCCCGTCGCGATATACGCGCACATCGCGCGCCACATCTTCAAGGGTATATGAGGCATCTGTCAGAGCCTCCACGGCAGCGGAAAGCGACGGATCGGTTTGCACAGCCTGTTCCAAGGCGCGAATGGCGGCACGGGTGGCATCAACGGCTCCTCCTTCCCGAGAAAGCTCCCAGTGGGCCGCCTCAGCCGCCCGGGCCAGCACCTCGGCGTTCTCAACGCGGGGTAGCTCTCGCATGATTTCGTCATATTCCTCTTGTGAGGGAGCCACCTCATCTATGCGAGCAAGTATGAAACGAGCCTGCGAGAGCTGCTCGGAGGAAGCCCGGGCTGCCTCCTTGATGCACTCCAGCTCGCGCGCCGCAGAAGCCGCCTCATCAAAAGCCGCCTGATAGGCTTTGAGGACCTGATAGGTAGAATCGCCCGCCCATGCATCAAGCATTGATGCATGATTGACGGGTTTCAAAAGATGCTGATGCTCGTGCTGACCGCACAAATCGACGCTCGCTCCTACCGTGGAGGCGAGCTGGGTCACCGTGGCCATCGAATCGTCCACGCTTACGCGACTGCGCCCGTCGGAGGCCACCTTGCGGCGCACCACACATCCGTCCATCTGAGAGTCGCCATCTTTTGATGACAGGAAGAAGCGGCCTTCCACAAGGGCCGATGCCGCCCCCTCACGCACTGTTGCGGAATCGGCCCTCTCACCCACCAGCAATTTGAGCGCCGAGAGCAGCGCTGTTTTTCCGGTACCGCTCTCGCCTGTGATTACCGTGAGACCCGAAGCGGGTGAAAAAACCGCATCGCGAATCAACGCAACGTTTTGGGCATGGAGTTCGTCGAGCATCATTGCACCCCTCGTGTTCGCTTCCCTTGACATTATCGCGCAGGAAGGCCCTGGCGAACCCGGGCGCATCCAAAGAACGGCAAAAGCCCCGGAAGCTCGAAAAGGGGACTCGAAAGGGGCACGCCTGAGCACCTTCGCATTGCGGAAATCATTGCGGCAATGTAGAACCATCCGCAACCAACCGTCCCGAGGCTGTTTCCTCACAATGCCTCAGACGATACGCATACAGCATCAAAGCCTGATAGAATCCATGTGAGAACAACGAATGCTCACCATCGACCCTGAAAGGATCGGCATGCGCAACCCGCTCTTTTTCGTATTCGCCTGGATCTGCACAGGACTTGCCGCCTTGGGCGTGTTTCTTCCTGTGCTGCCTACCACGCCCTTCCTACTGCTAGCTGCCTTCCTTTTTGCCAGAAGCTCGCCAAAATGCCACGCTTGGCTGTGCAAAACCCGAATCTATCGCTCCTACGTGCTGCCATTCTTGGAGCAGGGCGGGATCTCCTTCAAGAAGAAGATCCACATCCTCGCCGTTTCCTTCTCCGTCATGGGCATCAGCGCATTTTTGGTTCAGCGCCCACTTGTGTGGGGTATTCTTGGGGCAGTCGCCCTGTTTTTGCTGTGGCTCATGATCGTGCGCATTCCCACCGTAGGAAAACCTCAGCAGCAGAAACCCCAAGCATCCCCGGTAAAGACGAATGATGGCTAGATCTTGAGCGTCACAACTCCAGGGTCTCCGAATCCCTCTGCGATTGTGCCTTCTTGGCGGTGCGCAGCAAGAACTCCTGATTGTTGCTGGTTTGCTTGAGGGATTTGATAAGCATATCCATCGCGCGCTCGGTGCTGTTCACGTTCGCCAAAATGCGGCGAACCGCCCAGATGAGCGGAGCCTCCTGCGGATCAAGCAGCAGATCTTCGCGGCGAGTGCCTGAGGAAACCGGGTCGATGGCCGGGAACACGCGGCGATCGGCGAGCGAGCGGTCGAGTTTGAGTTCCATGTTGCCGGTTCCCTTAAACTCCTCAAAAATGACCTCATCCATCTTCGACCCGGTTTCGATCAATGCCGAAGCGAGAATGGTAAGGCTTCCGCCTCCTTCTATATTGCGAGCCGCACCTAGGAATCGCTTGGGCGGATAGAGCGCCGTGGAATCCACACCGCCCGAAAGGATGCGACCGCTGGCAGGCTGAGCCAGGTTGTAAGCGCGAGCCAGACGCGTGAGGCTATCGAGCAGCACCACCACGTCCGCACCGCCCTCCACGAGACGCTTAGCTCGCTCGATCACAAGCGCGGAGACGGCGATGTGATTTTCGGTGGGCATGTCGAAGGTGGACGCGATGACCTCACCTTTGATGGAGCGCTGCATGTCAGTCACTTCTTCGGGGCGCTCATCAACCAGCAGGCACATCAGATGCACCTCGGGATTGTTTGCCGTAATGGCTGCTGCGATGTCTTTCAGCACGGTGGTCTTACCGGCCTTAGGCGGACTTACGATGAGGCCGCGCTGACCCTTGCCTATAGGCGAAACCAAGTCGATCACGCGCGCCGTAATGGTGGAGTGGCCATGCTCCATGACAAGACATTCGTCGGGAAACACCGGAGTAAGATCGCCGAATCGTACACGCTGACCAAGTTCCTCCACTGCCACGCCGTTGACGGCACTCACTTGCTGGAGGGCAGCGTACTTCTCGTTTTCGCGCTTGGGACGCGTCTGACCGATGACCATATCGCCTTTGCGCAGGTTGTTGCGGCGAATGGTGGCAAGACCCACGTATACATCGGTCTCGCTGGGAAGATATCCCTTGGTTCGCAGAAAACCGTAGCCATCCTGCAAGGTGTCCAGGATGCCTCGGACTTCGATGAAGCCTTCAGCGCGCACCGAGGCATCGTATACCTTTTCAACAAGCTCTGCCTTTCTTAAGCCCACAACGTCAATATCGAGCTCGGCGGCCTTGGTACGAAGCTCGGCCACCTTGAGTTTGGACAGTTCCTCTTTGTTGGTCTTGGGGGCTATGGGATCGCGTCCGTTATAGGCGCGGCGCTGTCGACGCGGCTCAGAACGGTTTTGCAGACCTGTTTGCTTGCCATTTTGCTGCTTTGAGACAACGCGGTGATCGCGCTGAACCTGACGAGGACGACGCTCATAGCGCTCATAGCGCTCGGACTTTGCGGGAAAATCGCCCTTTGTTTCGCGCTCGTCACGAGACTGTCGAACAGAGCGCTCAGGTGCGGCATCCTCTTCCTCAGGGGCGTTGGGCTTCGAGGATTCGGGCTCGCTGCGTTCCGTATTTTCGGCAGGAGGAGTCTCTTGCGCAGGACTCGCGGGCACCGTTTTGCGCGGGCGGCCAGGACGACGCTTAGGTGCCGGCTCAGGAGTTGGAGAGTCGGATGACGTAGACTCTTTTGCCCCTCCAACGGAGGATCCCTGCGCGACGGAAGCCTCATCGGTCTTCACCTTTCGGGGACGACCGGGGCGGCGTTTGGGTGGCGTTTTCGACGGAGGCGTTACAGGCAAGGCAACCTCATCCGCAGCCACCGAGGAGGCGACACCTGAAACAGAAGAGGTGCCGGAAGGAGCGGCAGCGTCCGAAGCTGGAACGGCACCCGCAACAGGAGTAGCATCTGAAGCGGAGGCATCCGTGACAGAAACGACATCGCTAAGAGGAACGGCATCTGAAGCAGAGGTAGCGTCTGAGGCGGCAGTTGCAACAGCCTTGCGCGGACGGCGACCCGCACGCTTTTTGGGAGCGGCCTGAGCGGAAGCCGAACCGGGAGATGCCTCTGCAGATGAATCGGGAGGTGCAGAGGTGATTGCGGGTTCGAGGGGGGCCTGCATCTGTTGTGAATCGGCGTTATTGTTCAAATCATCAGAGCTCATGCGTTGGCAACCTTTTCCCAATCCTTCAGAAACGCATCCAGACCGCGATCGGTCAGCGGATGCTGTACCATCTTTTTCAGCACGCCAAAGGGTACGGTGGCAATATCGGCACCCATCAAAGCGGCCTGCGTCACATGGTTAGCGCTGCGCACCGAAGCGGCGATGACTTCAATCTTTTCACCACCTGCGGTATTGCCGGTGAAGTCGTAGTTTCCGATGGCAGCAATTACGTCTTCAAGCTGGAGCAAGCCGTCCTCAGAGACATCATCGAAGCGGCCTACGAACGAAGAGATGTAGCGGGCACCGGCGCGTGCAGCAAGAACAGCCTGTGCAACGGTGAAGCAAAGTGTCATGTTCACGCGGATACCTTCGTCGGAGAGCTGACGACAGGCAGCAAGTCCCTCTACCATAACAGGGATCTTCACCACGACGTTGGGGGCGATTCCGGCCAATGTACGACCATCGCGCACAATCTCATCGCGGGTCATGGCCACGCTCTCGGCGCTCACAGGACCATCAACCACATCACAGATGCGAGCGATATGGCCATGAAAGTCGGCCAACGTGCCGCCTACGCGTGCATACAGCGTAGGGTTGGTGGTCACGCCGGCAAGGGCTCCCCAGCTTGCCGCCTCTTTGATCTCGTCCAAATCGGCGGTGTCCAGAAAGAACTTCACTTTTCCTCCTTCGTACGGAAACGTCCCATGAGGGCACAGGTCACGGATGAAATATGCGTTGCGCAGAAAAGCCGCCACAGAATAGTCGGGCATGCCACTATACAAGCGTCATGGCACATTCAGGCACCTGGAAAACAAGGTATGCGAAGGGATTCGTACTCACGAACGCGGCGATGATACCACGAAGCAACGCCAAGCGGGGAAAAATATACGTATCGAACGAAATCGAACGAGTATCGAACGAAATCCCAATCCCAAGCAAGAAGATAATTGCGAAGCTCACTTACCCGAAGTTCAATCAAGAAAGGATGGTGTCTTGGTGCGGAAAACCTCAGTTTTGAACACGGAAAGAAGCTATGCTTATCCGATAGTATACCCACCTTTAGGTGGGGCAGACTTCGCTGGCGAAGATTACTTCCATTATCGACTTTGTGGATGCGCCGACGATTTTGAAGATTTCGAGCAGTGAGTGCAGCAAGAACCATCGAAACATGCAGCCTGCAGATACACACTAATATCAGCAAGAACCATCGAAACATGCAGCCTGCAGATACACACTAATATGTACAAAAAATAGGGCGAAAGGGTATGCACGATGGGGTCGGCTGTAATAAGTGTTCCAAATTACGTTTCGCATAAGACAGATGAAAGACATGAGGCACTGCGTGACCACCTCAGTGAGGTTGCTCAAATGGCATCCGATTTTGCTCGTCCGTTTGGCGCGGAAGGGTGGGCAGCACTTGCGGGCATAGCGCATGATATTGGGAAGTACTCGAAGGAATTTCAAGATCGCATCTTGCGAGGGGGAAGAAGAGTAGACCACTCGACTGCGGGCGCCCTCGAATTGAGCGCGATCATGCTTCCCCATCTTGCTTTCTGCATTGCCGGACATCACGGTGGGCTTCCGAATGGAGGGGATTCGGTATCAATAGAGAGTGACACGCTCTTCGCTCGCCTGAAAAGAGGGAAACGCGGTGACATTCCCGACTATTCTGCCTATCGAACCGAAATCGACCTGAAAAGTCGCTCGAAAAATGCGGCTCTCCCTAGCGTTCCTACTTTGTTGCCCTCTTCGAATGACAAGGCGTCAAGAGATTCGGTGAAGTTTTCTCACCAGTTTTTCATTCGCATGCTGTTTTCATGCCTCGTCGATGCGGACTACCAATGCACAGAACGCTTCATGGCGGGGAGGCGTGCCCGTCTCGATTTCGCCAGTATCGAAACGCTTCGCGATCAACTCGAAGCCCGCCTTGCCAAGTTCTATCCGCCCAAAGGCTCCGTCAACGAGCAGCGATGCAGTGTACTCGATGCCTGCCTGGAAGCAGCGTCGTGGAAGCCCGGAGTATTCTCGCTCACGGTACCGACAGGTGGAGGCAAGACGCTCGCCTCGCTTCGCTTTGCTCTCAACCACATCGCAAAGAACAGCGAAACGATGCGACGGGTGATATATGCAATACCCTACACTTCAATCATTGATCAGAATGCCCGTGTATTTCGTGACATCTTGGGCATGGAAAACGTGCTTGAACATCACACCAATTTCGACTTTGGCGATCAAGGTGAGCCTGGAGAAACCTTACGTCTTGCTGCGGAAAATTGGGAGGCTCCAGTCGTCGTCACGACCAACGTGCAGCTTTTCGAATCACTCTTCGCAAACAAGCCATCTCGGTGCAGGAAGCTTCACAACATAGCGGGAAGCGTAATCGTGCTCGATGAGGCTCAGATGATCCCTACCGAGCAACTTCTTCCGTGCACACGTGCACTCACGGAACTCGTTTTGGGCTACCGGTGCTCTATCGTGCTCTGCACAGCAACCCAGCCATCACTTGACAAGTTCTTCAGGAATTACGAATGCCTCGTTCGGGAAATCATCCCAGACGCATCGTCTTTGTTCGAGACGCTTGAACGAGTCGAATATTTCAACGCCGGCATCCTGAGCAACGAGGAACTTGCGAGGCGATTGGGCGATCAGCAGCAAGCGCTCTGTGTCGTTAACAGCAGACGGCAAGCACGCGAGCTCTACGGTCTTCTGAGGGAGAGGGGGGACGCTTTTCATTTGACAACGAGTATGTACCCCGTTCACCGGGAGCGCGTGCTCGCCGAGATACGGAAACGCATGGACGGTGATGCAACGCGGCCATGTCGCGTGATTGCCACGAGCTTGGTCGAGGCGGGAGTCGACCTCGATTTTCCCGTTGTGTATCGTGCGCTTGCCGGAATCGACTCCGTTGTTCAAGCGGCGGGAAGGTGCAATCGCGAGGGGAGGATGTCGAAAGGGACAGTATTTATATTCCAGCCGGAGGAGCGGTATCGAATACCGCGCGACATCGATCAGAAGCGAGCCATCTCGGAGTCTTTACTGAGCAGCGAAAGAATCGGCTCCCCGACTCTGACCGAAGCCTATTTCAAACGCCTCCATACATTTCGATGCAATGAGCTCGATGCGAAGGACGTGTTATCCATGCTAAGCACCTACAGGGACGCCAAAGACCGGTCCATCAACTTGTGTCTTCCGTCCATTCCATTCGAAGATGCTGCAAGAGCGTTCTCGGTCATCGATGATGCAACGTATACGGTAGTCGTTGCGTGCGATGCAAACAAGGAGGATGTCCGAGCATTGGAGGAGGGGCGAGCGACCCGCTCTACCTTGCGACGCCTGGCGCGGTATTCGGTGGGCGTGTACGAAACGGATTATAAACAGCTTATTGAAACGGGTGCCCTCGACTTCGTGCACGGTGACGTATGCGTACTTATGGACAGATCGCTCTACTCTGACGAAATCGGACTCGATCCCAAAGCAGCAACGGAAGGCAAAGGACTGTTCTTGTAGCGTCGAACTCCCCACAGGCGGGCGGGGAGTCCCTTTTACGACGCGTTTTGCACCGCACTTCCCACAATATATTTCAACCCACGCTTAGCCAAGATCCATGTTCTCATACAGATCAGAACTTGCCCCTAAGCGACGAGTCGATTATACCCGATCCGGATTCGGACATTTTTTCGTTGAGTAATAATTTCAATTTCATATTATGGGAATGGATATTGCATTCTTTGTGGAAGCTCCCTATAATCCAAAACGCGAAAAGCAGGCAGGAGGCGGCGAAGATAAGCAATGCTTTCCACCCCGAGTCGCTTCCCTATGACGAAAGGAGGTGAGGACGGTGGCGTATGGTTTCCAAGTTGAGGTATTTGGCGACAGGGCGTTGTTCACACGGCCCGAGTTGTCGGTCGAGCGCGTAAGCTATGACATTCCCACTCCATCAGCCCTGCGTGGCCTGGTCGAAGCGATCTACTGGCATCCGGGAATGCAAATTTTCATTGATCGTATCCATGTGCTCAACGAGATTACGTTTTCGAACGTTCGTCGCAACGAAGTCAAGTCAAAAAGTTCAGCGCAGGCAATGCGGTCTGCCGTGATCAACAGCACCCCTACTCCGCACATCAATACGAAGGAGGATATCCAGCAACGCGCGTCGCTTGTCTTGACTGATGTTCGGTACGTGATCGAAGGGCACTTCGAGATGACCGACCAGGCCGGTTCAAACGACAATCCCAGCAAATTCTCCAACGTTCTCAAACGAAGGATCAGAAAGGGACAGTGCTATGCTCAGCCGTATTTCGGCACAAGGGAGTTCCCCGCCTACTTCAGGCCTTACGATGGACAATGGCCGCCCCGGGGATTTTACTCTGATTCTGGGACACGCGATTTCGGGCTTATGCTCTACGACATGGACTTCAGCGACCTAAGCAACATCACACCTGTGTTTTTCCGCGCCGTTATGAAGGATGGTATCGTAGAGGTTGCCGGGAGTGAGGTGTTCCGATGATCCTCCACGCTTTGGCTCGATATTACGATTACTTGCTTCAACACCATCCGGATCGCATCGCACAACCGGGCTGGTGCACGCGGCGTGTCGCGTTCGCTTTGGAAATCAATGATAAGGGGTCTTTGCTGACCATCATCCCGTCTACAGAGGAAAAGGGGTGGAAATTCTGCGTTCCCGATCAGGTGAAGCGCTCGTCAGGAGTAGCCGCTAATGCCCTGTGCGACAACTCGAGCTATTTTTTGGGCATCGACGCGAAAGGAAAGCCGGATCGTTCGATTCAATGCTTCGAGGCTGCACGAGCTTTGCACGTAGAGTTGCTTTCGGACGTTGACTCGCCTGCGGCGCAGGCGGTCGTGCGGTTTTTTGAGACATGGGATCCCTCGGCGGCACTTGAGAACCCGCTTGTCGCCGCCACCGGAAGTGACCTTCTTGCTGGCGGAAACATGGTGTTCAGTTTCGAAGGTAGTTACGTGATTAATAACAACGCAGTTCGGCGGGCATGGGATGAACACAGAGGGTCTTCTGAGGCGGAAACGGTCATGCGCTGCCTGGTGACCGGAGAGAAGACCGCTATCGCTCGGCTTCATCCTGCGATCAAAGGCATCGTGGGGGCGCAATCGTCAGGTGCCTCACTTGTCGGTTTTAATGCTAGCGCGTTTGAGTCTTACGGTCATGATGGAGATCAGGGTCTTAATGCTCCCGTGGGGAAGCAGGCAGCTTTTGCATACGCCACGGCGTTAAATTACCTTCTGTCTGACTCGAGGCATCGAATGCGTCTGGGAGATACGACAGTCGTATACTGGTCCGAGGCGAATGACGACGAATGCTCGTCAATTGTAGATATGGCGATGAACTACATTTCTGCTGACCAGTGGGAAGGCGATGCCGGCGAGAGCCAAGAGGCGAAACTTGATGCCATCATGCGCGCGGTGCGATGTGGAAGGCCTGTGGAAAACATCGATATGGATGCGCCGTTTTGCGTTCTGGGACTCGCTCCGAATGCAGCGCGCGTTTCTGTTCGGTTTTTCATGCGTGATACGTTTGGACGCACGTTATCGAACATCGCTGATCATTACGAACGAATCAACATCGTTCATGCCCCGCATGAGCGGAACTACCTTTTCCCGTATCAGCTGCTACGAGAAATAGAGAATCCGAAAGCGAAAAAGATTGGGAATAAGTCGTCCGCATCTTCCATTCTTGGTGGCGCACTTATGCGCTCCATCCTTGGTAATCTTCCGTACCCCGAAGCGTTGTTCGAAAACGCGATGCTGCGCACGCGGGCATCTCGCGACGACTCGGACGCCCATACGCACAAGGTATCACGGGGGCGAGCCGCAATCATGAAGGCGTATCTCATCCAGAATAGAAAGGAGCACATCACCGTGGGATTGGACGAAACTCGTACGGATGTAGCATATGTCTTAGGACGAATGTTTTCGACGTTCGAAAGACTTCAACATGCCGCAAATTCCGACTCGACGATCAAAGATAGGTATTTCAATGTTGCCTCCACAACCCCTGTACGGGTATTTCCTACACTCGTAAGGCTCGCAGGCGCTCATGTGAAAAAGGTTCGCCGATCAAAGCCGGGCTTAGCGATGCGCTTTGATCGGGATCAGTGCACATACCATGCCATGATCGACAAAATTCCGGCACGTTTATCGGCTGAGGAGCAAGCAGACTTCTGTCTTGGCTACTACCACCAAAGACAGCACGACTTTCAAGAGGCCGCTACGGCGAAAGACGAGAGAAGTGCTCAGATCGAGCTTGAAACGACCAACGACGAGGAGGAATAACCATGTCTGACCCCATTACGCATCGATATGATTTCGTTATCTACTTTGACGTTGAAAACGGCAACCCCAATGGAGACCCAGATGCCGGCAACATGCCGCGCGTCGATCCGGAAACCGGCTACGGACTTGTAACCGATGTATGCTTGAAGCGCAAGATTCGCAACTACGGCGAGACTGTGAAAGAGGGAGAGCCTGGATTCGATATCTATATCAAAGACGGCATTGCTTTGAATACGAGTGATAATCGCGCGTACAAGGAACTCGGAATTGATCCCGGAATCAATCCTAAAGAGATCAAGAAACTTAAAAAGGATGATCCCGAGCTTGATCGCAAGATTCGTGATTTTATGTGCTCGACATTCTACGACGTACGTACGTTCGGTGCCGTCATGACTACGTTTGTAAAAGGAGCTCTGAACTGTGGCCAAGTGCGCGGGCCGGTTCAACTGACGTTTGCTCGCAGTGTTGATCCGGTGTTTACCCAAGAAGTCACCATCACGCGCGTTGCGATAACGACGGAGGCTGATGCTCAGGAAAAAAGCACGGAAATGGGCCGCAAATATATTGTGCCGTACGCACTATATCGTTGCGAAGGTTTCGTTTCCGCAAACCTTGCTCGCAAAACGACGGGATTTTCCGAGAGCGACCTCGAACTACTTTGGAACGCCATCATAAATATGTTCGAGAACGACCATTCCGCCACACGCGGGAAGATGGCGGTTCGATCCCTTATCGTTTTTGAACATGAGAGCGAACTTGGCAACGCACCTTCGTACAAGCTTTTTGACGCTGTGAGCGTGACAAAGAAAGAAAATGTAGAGTGCCCTCGTTCGTTTGATGACTACAGCGATATCACGGTTGATGAGTCAGTGATCCCCGAAGGCGTCAAGGTGGAGTACCTACTGAAGTAGCCTGATTTATACTGGGCGTTCGCGACGGCGGAAAGGCGGAAACGCTCATGGAATATCGTGAAGAGGATTATCTGGCTCTTTCGGGTATCCAACACTTCGCTTTCTGCCGAAGACAATGGGCGCTTATTCATGTCGAGCAGGTGTGGAGCGAGAACCTATTAACAACGCTCGGTAGCTTGATGCACGGGCGTGCCCACAACGAAGAACTTCGGGAGCGACGCGGAAGCATCATAATCGTGCGTGGCCTTCGTGTTGCTTCTCGAAGACTGGGTATATCGGGACAATGCGACGTAGTTGAGTTTCATGCCGATGAACATGGCTGTCCAATTACGGGAGAGGACGGCCGGTGGCGGGCTGTTCCCGTGGAATACAAACGAGGACGCCGAAAAGCATCGGATGCTGACCGACTTCAGCTGTGTGCTCAGGCAATCTGTCTTGAGGAAATGCTTGGCTGCGATATTGCACAAGGCTACCTGTACTATGGCAAAGAAGGATCGCGTGAGCAAATAGAATGCAACGAAACGCTTCGTCAGGAAATTGAGTCCATTTGCGCCGAGATGCATAAAATGTTTGCTCGGAGACACACTCCCCACGTGAAATATACAAGGAAGTGTCGATCTTGCTCCCTTGTCGATAACTGTATTCCGAAAACTACGTCTATGCAAAACAATGCGGTGGCGAAGTATATTGATGCTATGTTGCGTGATTGAGGGGATGGAGATCTGATCCTAATGAAGCGTCTACTGAACACGCTCTATATTTTTACCGAAGACATGTACCTTTCCCTCGACGGAGAAAATGTTGTTGCAAAACAGGAGGGCAAGGACGTAGGGCGAATTCCTCTGCATACACTTGAATCTATCGTAAGTTTTTCACATGCAGGGGCAAGTCCAGCCCTTATGGGAGCATGCGCCGAACGCAATATAATGCTGAGCTTTTTCAGCAAATCGGGACGGTTTCTTGCAGGAACATGTGGAGAGGTCAGGGGGAACGTTCTTCTACGAAAATTTCAGTATGAGATTTCCTGCAATGAAACTCGCTGCCTCTCAGTGGCGCGATATTTCATTATCGGAAAGTTGTTCAACAGTAGATGGGTGCTTGAACGCGGCGCACGTGACCACGCGCTTCGGATCGATGTGGATGCGATGAAACAGACATCCTCCCGTCTGAAGGAGTCGATATCTCGCGCTCGTGCATGTAAGACACTCGACTCTCTTCGCGGTATCGAAGGCGACGCTGCTGCAGAGTATTTTGGGATCTTCAACCAGCTCATCCTCCGCAATAAGGAGACATTTCGCTTTGCCGGTCGTACGAGAAGACCTCCAACTGACGCTGTGAATGCGATGCTGTCACTGTTCTATACCATGCTTTCCCGCAGTTGCGCAGCGGCACTCGAAGGCGTTGGTCTTGATCCGTACATGGGTTTTCTTCACGCTGACAGGCCGGGGCGGCAATCGTTGGCTCTTGATTTGATGGAGGAGTTGCGTCCCATTATGGTTGACCGATTCGTTTTGTCGGCGATTAACAACCGTATTATTGAACCGAGGTCTTTCTGTGTACGAGAAACAGGAGAAGTCAGGCTAACCGAAGAAGGACGCAAGAAGTTGTTCACGTTTTGGCAAGATCGTAAACGGGAAGAACTAGTTCATCCGTTCACGAAAGAGAAAATACCGCGCGGCCTAGTCCCGCATATTCAGGCGCTCTTGTTGGCAAAGAATGTCCGTGGCGACTTGGACGAATACCCACCATTTCTTTGGAAGTGATGTCATGTTGGTAGTTGTGACCTACGATGTAAACACCGAAGATCCTGCTGGGAGGAAGCGTCTGAGGAAAGTTGCGAAACTCTGCGTTGATTATGGGCAGCGGGTTCAGAATTCGGTATTCGAGTGTGTTGCAGACGCAGCAACGGTTACACGACTCAAGCATGATTTGAGTAAGCTGATCGACAATGAAAAAGATAGTCTCCGTTTCTATCATTTAGGAAATCAATATAAAGACAAGATAGAACATTACGGAGCAAAACCAGGCTATGATGCGGAAGGCTTTCTTGCCTTTTGAGTGGAAAGATTTTTGGAAGTCTGATATATCTTTTTGAAGTAGAAGATATTGCAAAAGGCGGTTTTCTGGTCTCTGTTCTTGATGCATGTGGGGTGAGACGATGACTCCATGCGAACATGCGGCGATCATTCTTTTTGCGTGATGTTCGCACCTTAAAAACAAATCAAGACAACACCACACTCATTAAAACCGTGGGAGTTGGTTTATCCCTGATTCAGGACGATGGGATATTTCGTGTTTCTTGGCAGATAGGGTACAATATTTTGCGGTCGCTCCCCTCACGGGGGGCGTGGATTGAAATACCAGGGCGGAATAGAGGTGGTTAAGCGGGTCGGTCGCTCCCCTCACGGGGGGCGTGGATTGAAATTACGAGCAGGAAGAGTTGCTGCGGATTGAGCCGTCGTCGCTCCCCTCACGGGGGGCGTGGATTGAAATCAAGGGAATAAATCCCGGAGAGAGTGCACGTTTGGTCGCTCCCCTCACGGGGGGCGTGGATTGAAATAACTTCGGCGGCTTCACATGCGGCGTCGGAGAGTGTCGCTCCCCTCACGGGGGGCGTGGATTGAAATGTCCTCTGGGCGATGGAGCA
>CAZLKG010000022.1:0-15084 GCA_964560045.1 uncultured Slackia sp. | reverse complement strand
ACCCATGTCCCGCCCTCTTCAGGATTGACGGAAGCAGAGTCAGCGGTTTCCTCCACCGAAGTGGAGGACGAGCAGCCGAACGCCGTCAGCGCGGTTGCCGCAGCAGCGACACCCAGACTTCCTTTCATAAATTGTCGGCGGGTCAGGTCGTTTTTAGGCATGCCGATTTCAGCGGTATCCATGGAGTCCCCCTTTGTCTCCGTGCCATTATTCAGCTGGAGGAGAAACTACCCCTCCCTTTGAGGAAAGTAAATATATCTTGGATAAGGATAGTATCCACGCAGAGGGCGTTGAGACAGGTGTTTGACCTGGCCATAAAATGATTCTCTATCTTAGACCACCATTATCCAATTTGTATTCCTGGCTTTCCATACTCACTGTAGCTCTATTTTTCACCCACGCGCAATCAAGCAGAACCTAGTAACGAAGAAGTTTCTTGCGTGCGACCGTGATAACCGGTGCTAGATATATCGGCTTCATCTCAAGGGATTCTTTGCCGGCAACATCCTTTTGCGAAAAGAGAATTGGGATGCAAAGCCCGCAAAATATGCCCACGGCGATCCCTCTTTATGTTCCTTTGCCCGATATAATGGGAGCACCATCCACACGCGGGTTCACACGACCTCCACTATCACCCATTGATAATGGGAGCCGCCATCCGCGCGTGGGTTCACATCCTTCCATGAAGCGACAATCCCGCCAGATGCGCCGACACAAACTGGCCAATGGTTTCCGCAGAACAAGGCCGCATCTGTCTGGATTTGTTCCTTCTGGTTGTAAGTCTAAGGCGTTTGGATGCGTTGCAAGCCACGGGCGGTCTGCTCCATGTCGCGCTTTGAGTTGCAACCCTAACGCGTTCGGATGTGTTGCAAACCCGTCTGGCCCCGAAGCGCAAGCCGATTGCTTTCGGTTTGCCCACGCCAGCAGAGCTGGCAGAAAGGAGCATCCGTAATGAGCCTCATCATTCTCGTACTCTTCATTCTCGTGATAGTTCTGCTCATCAAAGATGGCTTTTTTATCGTCGAGCAACAGCACGCAGTAATCATAGAGCGCCTGGGTAAGTTTAACCGCTTTGTAGGCCCTGGCTTCCATGTGAAAATCCCCATCTTCGAGCGCAGAGCGGCCACGGTGAACCTGCGTACGATGAAGAACGGCTTCACCATCGATGTGAAAACCGAGGACAACGTGACCATCAGCCTTGAGGTCTCGGCGCAATACCACGTTGATTATGCGATGGGCACCATCCCGCAGGAATCCGGCATCTATAAGAGCTACTACATGCTGCAAGATCCCATCGATCAGATGAAGGACTTCATCAACGACGCCCTGCGCAGCGCCATCCCCATGTACTCACTTGATGAAGTGTTCGCCAAAAAAGACGATATCGCCCAAGATGTGAACGCCACCGTTTCAACCCAGATGACGGGTTATGGCTTTACGCTGGTATCCACCTTGATCACGCGCATCGGACTACCGAAAGAGGTGGAAGACTCCATGAACCAGATCAACTCGGCCCAGCGGATTCGACTGGCAGCACATGATCTTGCCGAAGCCGACCGAATCAAAACGGTGACAAAGGCCAGGGCTGAGGCGGAAAGCATGGAGAAGGCGGGCGAGGGTATCGCCAACCAGCGGAAAGCCATCGCGCTGGGAATAAAGGATTCTCTGGAGACGATCAAAGAGTCGGGTGTTACCCCTCAGGAAGCGAACCAGTTGTTCATGTTCACCCAATGGGCCGACATGATGGGCAAATTCGCCGAAAGCGGCAAGGGATCCACCGTGGTGCTACCAAGCGACTTTCAGAATGCCGGATCGATTTTCGAGCAGATGTTAGTGGCCGATGAGGCGAGCAGCCTGCGCGTCAAAGATTAAAAGGTGGCCTGAGCCGAGCCTAAGCAAAGCTGGGCGACAACATACGTAGTGTATGCGTAGTGTGCCTTTTGCGGGCACACTACGTGTGTTTGGCAGCCCTTGATACTTTGATACTACCCGCGCGAGAACCCACGCGAGACGAACCAGGAGGGAAGCGTTGCGTTAGACGCCCTCAGCGTAGCCTCCGTGCACCACCCATGCGAGACAACTGACGAGGAAAACACTCAACACATTCAGCACGGCTTCTGTGTACCGCCCGCGCAAGATAGCCGACGAAAGGAAGGTTAGCTGCACTCGACACAGCCGCTTCCGAACAGAAGCCCGCGTTCGTCAGGAGGAAGGGCGGCTCGCGCCTGATCTCTCAGATTATTCACACCGATGAAAAACTGGCGCATCATCACCACCATAAGGTAGCGACCCTTGCGCGTGAGCGTGATGCTCTCATCGTCATCGCAATCGAAGGCACCGGCTGCCTTCATAAACGCATATTCAATTGGCAGGCTTGCGGCTACCGATCTACCGTAGTCGCGCTTCCACTGACGCTTGTCCAGCCGCAGACCGAACAGCTGCATCATGAACCGGTAGCGCATCCGATTATGCTTTGAGAAGGACGTCTTGCCCATAACCGACATACGCCCGCTCTCAACAGCCTCGTTATAGTCGCGCACGCTGAAGGTGTTCACGTATTGCGTAGTGCCCAGATACGTAAGCCCACCGCTACCTATGGCCGGATACTCATCGTAATTGACAACATACTCATCGATCATCTGATTATCTTTACCAAAGGAAGGATCACCGGGCATCGCAGCGGCATCGGCAGCATCAGAGACACGGACAGCCGCAACATCAGGGACATCGGCAGCTGCTGTAACAGTAGCAGCAGCACCAACAGCATCAAGAGCAGCGCCGGTGCCAACAGCACCAGAAACAACAAAGGAATCTCTCGCGTCCGAATCCGGCAAGCCAACGCATTCGCCACGTGTCGAATTGCCCGGTTGCCTCACCGGTAAAGAGGACGGCAGGAACCTCTTGTTGAAGGTCCATGCGCTGCCATGTTCAAACGGAGCGTCAGACCCACTGGTCAGCGTATCGCTGATTATCTCGTAGAAGTACTGCTCGCGGCCATAGTCAACCCCGCCCACCGTGCGCGCCAGAGACCGAGCAACCGAAGGCGAGGCCATGAGTGGGTAGAAGGTGGTCTGAGTTGCTTCGCTTTCAATCACCATCTCAAGATCGCGGCGCAAAATGGCTTCTGTCTGCGCCGGGAAGTTGAAAATCATATCCACGTTGAGCGATCTGAAATATGGCGTTGCTATCTTGACTGCTTCCAGTATGGTTTTGCCGTCCCCGTATTTCTCATATCGATCCATCTGTTTGAGCAGGCCGTCGTCGAAACTCTGAACACCTACGCTCATGCGATCCACGCGACCTCTTAGTTTTTCCAGATATGGGGGCGTAAGGTGGTTGGGATTCGTCTCGCACGATACCTCTTTGATGGAGAACTCCTGCTTTGCCAGATCGATGAAATCGCACAACTCATCGAGCATGATTGTGGGCGTGCCGCCCCCTATGTAGAGCGAGTCGAAGTCGTATCCCAGCTCTTTGAGCATCATAAGCTCGCGACGGAGGTTCTTGAAATATGGTAGTGCTCGTTCCTCGGAAAACGGAAAGCGGTTAAACGAACAATACGGACACAGCCGTTCGCAGAACGGAACATGCGCGTACAGCATGTAGCGCTTATCCGGTTTCGGCCCCGGTATGCGCTTGACCTGGCAGGGGGTAATCGTCATATATCGGTCAGCGCAGAAGCGCACCGCGCGCGTGAGAAGCCGTTCACTCAGCATGTTGTTTTGCCTCTTGCCTTGCCCTCATGCCTACGATCCAAAGCGCACTATCCCCGTATGGCGCGCACGGCAATGTCTCGGCGAAACTGCTTGCCCTCAAAGTTGATCTTATCGCAGGCTTCATAGGCTCTCTCTCGAGCTCCTTCAAGCGTATCGGCCAGAGCCACCACATTGAGCACGCGCCCACCATTAGTGATCAACTCACCGTCGGAATTAAAGGCAGTACCCGCGTGAAACACGATTACATCCTCAAGCGCCTCGGCTTCCTCAAGCCCCAGAACGACCTTTCCTTTTTCGTATGTACCCGGATAGCCGCCACTGGCAAGGACTACGGACACAGCGCTTTTGTGACTCCACTCAAGCTCCACGCCTTCAAAGCTTCCCTTGGCTACGGCCTCAAATACCTCCAGGGCATCGGAGAGCAGGCGGGGCATGAGCACCTGAGTTTCAGGGTCACCGAAGCGCACATTGAACTCCAGTAGCTTGGGGCCTTCGGCTGTAAGCATGAAACCACCGTAGAGCACCCCACGGTATGGCTCATCGAGATCGAGGGCTGCAGCGGCGGCTGCCCTCTTCATAATGTCTTGCATCTGCGCCTCAATGTGCGGCGTTACGCAAGAGACGGGTGAATACGCTCCCATACCCCCGGTGTTAGGACCGCGGTCACCGTCGTAGGCGCGTTTGTGGTCTTGGGCGCATGGCATACACAGTGCCCCACCTCCTGCAAGAAAAGCAAGCATGCTGCACTCGGCGCCCTCAAGCATTTCCTCGATAACCACGGTGAACCCGGCTTCGCCGAAAGCACCGGCAAAGCAGTCGCGCACGGCTGCCTCGGCATCGTCCATGGTCTTGGCAACTACAACGCCTTTGCCGGCGGCCAGTCCGTCGGCCTTCACTACAACAGGTGCTCCCATTTCGCGCAAACAGGCCATGGCTGCATCCTGCGATGAGCATTTCGTGTAGCGCGCGGTAGGAAGGCCGTGTTTCGTCATGAATTCCTTAGAGAAACTCTTGGAACCCTCAAGGCGCGCACCCTGCGCGCTGGGGCCAAACACCGCAATACCGGCTGCACGCACCTCATCAGCCACACCGGCAACCAGTGGAGCCTCGGGGCCTATGACCACTAAATCGATGGCGTTATCACGCGAGAAGCCCACAACAGCCTGAGCGTCCTGGATGTCAAGCGACACATTGGTGGCAAGAGAGGCCGTGCCTGCATTGCCGGGAGCGCAAAAGAGCTTGTTGCAGCGCCTCGACTTTGAGATGGCCCAGGCAAGAGCGTGCTCGCGTCCTCCGGAACCCAATACAAGAACGTTCATTTCTCCCAGCCTCTCATGAAGGTCTGATCGCGATCGGGACCAACCGAAATAATAGTGGCTCTCACGCCGCTTAGTCGCTCTATCTCGCACACGTAGTCCTGCGCTGCCTGTGGAAGATCCTCAAAGGAGGTTGCTTTAGTGATGTCTTGACCCTTCCACCCCGGCATGGTCTCATACACCGGCTTGGCGTGGAACAGCACGCTTTGCTGTGTGGGGAAGCGATCATAGCGCTTACCGTCATACTCATACGCCACGCAGATCTTGAGCGTTTCAAATACCGAAAGCACATCGAGCTTGGTGAGCGCAATATCGGTCAATCCGTTGACCTCGGTCGCATAGCGCGCGATCACAGCATCGAACCAGCCGCAACGGCGTTTTCGTCCGGTAGTTACACCGTACTCGTGGCCCTCAGCACACAGCAGATTGCCATCTTCTGCGTCCTGCCCCACTCCCCCGTTTTCGGGATATACGAGTTCGGTGGGAAAAGGACCTGCGCCCACCCGCGTGACATAGGCTTTCTCGACCCCCAGTACACGATCAATTGCTGCCGGGCCTACACCGGAGCCCGCAGCGGCACCCCCTGCACAACATGAAGAGCTGGTAACGAAGGGGTAGGTACCATGATCGATATCCAAAAGCGTGCCCTGTGCTCCCTCGAACAGGATGTTTTTGCCTTCATGCAACGCAGCGTTCAAAAGCCGCGCCGTCTCGGCCACATGGGGACGAAGAACATCAGCATAGGGCAGATATGCGTCGCAGATCTCATCCACCGTGAAAGTGGGCTTGCCATACACCTTGTCGAGAATGGCATTTTTTACCTCAAGCGCAGCGTTCACCTTCATGCGAAACACACGCTCATCAAGCAGATCCTGAATGCGAATGCCACTGCGGGCAACCTTGTCCTGATAGCACGGACCTATGCCGCGATTGGTAGTTCCAATCTCGTTTTTACCTAAGCGGAACTCGGATGCCTTGTCCAGCTCAATGTGATAGGGCATGACGGCGTGGGCATCGCAGGATATCTTGAGGCGTTCGCAGGAAAGCCCCTCGCCTTCTAGGATACGCATTTCTTCAACCAAGACCTGCGGGTTCACCACCACCCCGTTGCCGATCACCGGCACGGCGTGTTCGTACATGATGCCGGACGGAATATGGTGCAGCGCGAGTTTTTTGTCCCCGTGAATGACCGTGTGCCCGGCGTTGTTTCCCCCTTGGTAGCGCACCACATAGTCAAAGTCGCGAGCAATGAGATCGGCTATTTTGCCCTTGCCTTCGTCACCCCATTGGGTTCCGACGAGCACCACGTTAGGCATGTTTATCTCTCTTTCTTCGTGTCACAGGGCACCTGGCTTCCCTGGACTTCCCTAGGCTTTCACAGTCCGCCTATCGGGAAGACCGCTCGACAACCCGGCGATTATAACTCTAAATCGAGGCAATCCCCTGCTTGCCGGACAAGCAGATCTGCCGTTGTTTTGTGACAGGTGAAGACGATGACCTGGCGCTTTGCCGAGAGTTCGACCAAGGCACGCACTGCCCCCCGACGCCGTTCCTCATCGAAATTCACAAGGATGTCATCGGCAAGAACAGGCACGTGTGTGCCCACGCTGTCCACGCATTCGAGCAGGGCTATGCGAAGCGCCAGATAAAGCTGCTGACAGGTGCCCAAGGAGAGCAAGCGCGGCTCCCAGAGACGACCCACGGCATCAACCGCGCGAACGGATCCGGACTCTTCCACGCGAACCGCGCGCCAAGCACCGCCGGTCATAATCGAGAAGAGATCGGAGGCGCGGGCATATACCTTGGGCTGGCTTTCGCTTTCCCATCTATGCATGGCATCAGCAACCATGCGGCGAGCCAGTAAAAGACGAGCCAGTTCTATCCCTGATTCTTCTTGAAGCGTAGTTATCTGAGCATACTCGGTTTTAAGCAGATCTAAGCTAGTTTCACGCTCGGCAGAAGAGAGTATCTGATTGAGTTCTCCAAGCCGGCGGCTATAACGCTCAAGCCGCTCGGTCAGCTTGTCGCGACGCTGAGCAACCCGAGTGGCCTTTAGATCCACCTCTTCCAAGGATGCCGCCGCATCGAACCCGCGCTCAACAAGAGCCTTGCTTCGGCGCCTACGACACTCCCTGGCCTCAGCTGCCGCCGCATCCCGGATCCGGATAGACTCATCAAGGCGGCTCCTTGCCTGATCGTGCGCTATGCGCGCCTCGCGAGCCGCATTGATAAGCTCCGTCGCACGGCGAAGCGATCCCTTCGCCTCACTCAGGTTGGCTGACTCAAGAAGCTCATTGATACGCGCATCTATCCGCTTTGACTCCTCCTCTCGAGCCTCGAGGATGCTCTTTTTTTCCGTCATAAAGCGCTGCGCTTCCTCAACTCCACCAGTCCCTCGCGAAGCCCCCGCGCGCAGTCTCACGACCATGATGATTGCAAGGGCGGCTGCAGCGGCAAGACACACAAAGCCTACCGCGCTCGCAGCGCCGCTTTCTGCCCACGATCCGGCAACAACCCATGCAATGCCGCTCACCGCCAGTGCAATAGCCGCCAAAAACGGAGTCATCGGGCGTTTTGGAGTTTTTATCTTTGCTGCTTCTTTTTCCGCGTCGTAGCGGGCGCGAGCGTCGTGAAAGTCATCCTGAGCCGACTCAAGGCGGTTCGCCGCGCGGATCTGCGCCTCCTGCTCACGCTCAATCGCCTCGCGCAAGGCGGCATCATCGGCAGCCGAAAGACGATCTGCCCCGGCGTTGGCCGTCTTTTTGACGGCAGCCTCACGGATGGCTGCTTCGCGCTGCGCGCTATCGCGGCGTCTCTCGGCGTCGGCCATCCTGTCGTCGAGGCGCTCTATCTCCTTTTTAAGGGCGGCAAGCATCTCTGCATCGGCGTTCGTCTGAGCCAACTCCCGAGCAACCGCGTCGCACTTGACGACAAGCTCGCGACGCTCGCTATCTTCCTCCCTAAAATCATCTGAGCGCTTGCGCGCTTCGGCAAGCTGCTCGCGACAGGATTCCTTCCGCTTCTTCAAATTAGGAAACGAATACACGGCGGAAGCTGCGCGGCTCGTGTATCGCGCAATGCGCACATCTAAGTCTTCCAACACCCCCGAGGGGCTGCTAATAGTGCCCGAACCGGCGGTGAGTAAGCGCGAGGTCATATTCCCTGCGCTTTTTAGATCGCGCAGCTCATCAGTCGTAAGCGCAAAGACAGTCGTATAGGTCTCTTTGTCGATATCCTCAATCAGGGCGAGTGCCTCTTTGGGTGTGGCCTCAAGATCGTTAGCATTGCGCGCACGCTCAAGTTCAAAAACCCTATGGGCACCTTCGCTCTTGCCTTCGCCCTCGCCGCGCGGCGCGAACAGCAAAGAACCCGCACGTCGCGCCGAGGCAGGCTTGTACACGTTCTTTGAGCCGCGAGCATCATCCCAACCGAAGAGCACGCCGCGAATAAAGGCATTGAGCGTGGTTTTCCCAGCTTCGTTCTTGCCGTACACCACGTTTAATCCACGAGAGAATGGGCCTAAAGTTACCTCGAAAAACCTGCCGAACGCCCGTATGTGGATGCGTTCTAGAAAATACCGCTCCATCAGGCGTTCCTCCCATCAAGCAAGGCGAGCACCAGATCGCATGCCGCCTCCGTCAAATCATCAAGCGAGCGTTCCACAACACGGGGCAAGCCAAGACCACGGCGGGCGAATTCCTCCTGCAGATATACCAGGCGTACATCTCCCTTGTCTGGCTTTTTGAGCATTGCCGCAAACTCAGGCGAGGGAGCGGGTCTGTCGGGCGGCGCATAGGGGTTGTTGTCTATCACGTCTACGGGCACGCCATTAAGCCCAGCGGCCTCGGCAGCACCGGTCGCATCTGGGGAGACGCCCGCAGAAAGGCTCCCTGCACCATCTACAGACCCTTTGCTACCTCCTTGCGTAGAGGTACGCATCTCTTGGGCACAACGTAAAAGCGTGGCGGGAAACAACCCGGCTGAAGCCAGTGCTTCTTTGTCGAGCGGAGGGACGGTGGCGTTTACCAGGGCATCGCAGTAAAAAGTCGGGTATTTCTCGTTGAGTTCGATGCGCATATCCTCAACGGCTCCTGGGCTGGCGAGCACATCATAGAGAGGCGTTGCTCCTTTGATGGTCACGCGCACCACCATTTCCTCGCATTGCGCCGCCGCATTAGCCTTAAACATGGCCTGCACACAGGCTGCTAAGATATCGTCGATACCCGAACATTCGCTCACATCAACATGCAGATGTTCCCAGTCTACCTGGGCAGTGGGAATAAATTCCAGCCGGTTGGGCATGCCTTTTTCAAGCGTGACCTTGTAGCACCCGCGCGCGCCCGTTTCCTTGATATCGCGACCTTGAATACACCCACAAAATACGATGCGTGGATCGGCCTTAGGTGTGACGTAAGACTTATGTATGTGGCCGAGCGCCCAATAATCCATTTCTGCTGCAAGGAGCTTCGCCTCGCTGACCGGATCTTTCACGGGATCCATCCACAGACCTGAGTGTAGCATGCCCACTGCAAAAGCCGCATCAACGCCCGTTGCGCGCCGAGCATCGGCACGAGTCATGCCATCGGCAACGGATCCATCAGTCGCCTGGTTTGAAAAGCCACGCGCAGCAATCACGCATAGAGGCTCACCATCTGAGGCGCGGTGCAGAACGAATTCCGGAGCATCGGAGGGCAGCATGCGCACGTTGGACGGGAGCAGGGGAAGAATATCACTCCAGTTGGCATAGGGGTCATGATTGCCCGCGATCATGTATACGGGAATCCCTGCCTTTTTGAGGCGTTCAAGCCCCCGAATGAAGTGGCGAAGGTGCGCATAACTGGGCTTATCGGTGTCAAAGATATCGCCCGCCAGAAGGAGAAAGTCCACCTGATTGTCTGTGCATGCCTTGATCACACGATCGTAGGCTTCGGGGATGGCACGGGAGAGGCGTCGAGCCCACGCGGAAGAAAGCGCCCGAAGACCGCTAAACGGAGATCCCAGATGCAAATCGCCCGAATGGATGAATGTTAGTTTTTCGCTCATGAGCCGAGTGTATCACGCGCGCGAACCTACAGGGGCTTCAAGAGGCAGACGCGCTAAAAGCGCCAAGATTGGCGGTGGTAACGGAGGGGTAGCGTGGGGCTTTAGCGGGAAATAGCGAGAGGTAGCGAGAGGTGATTCTCTCTTCGAACTTGGCCGTACGCAGACCTCCCAAGGAGTGATGAGGGGTAGTGAGAGATGACAGGGAGCAATGTGATCTCATGGGAGCCGAGACTCATCAATGAAGTTGGTGAATTTGGTGTATTCGGGAGTGAATGACAGCGTGATATCGCGAATAGCGCCGTTACGATGCTTGGCTACAATGAGCTCAGCGGTACCTAGATCGGGACGCTTATTGCTTTCGGCCTCTTCCTCATCCATACTGCGGTCGATAAACATAACGATGTCGGCATCCTGCTCGATAGAGCCCGATTCGCGCAGATCCGAGAGCTGTGGGCGCTTTGAGCCGCGCATTTCCACCGCGCGGGAGAGCTGTGAGAGTGCAAGCACCGGCACTTCCAACTCCTTTGCAAGCATTTTAAGACCTCGTGAAATCTCAGCCACTTCCACGGTGCGATTGCTGTCACGGCGATTCGTGGAGGGTTGCATAAGCTGCAGATAGTCCACGATAATGAGACCTTGTTTTTTCCCATGCAGCTGACGGCGCGCCTTGGCACGCATCTCCAACAGTGTCAAACCCGGGGTGTCATCTATGTACAGATCAAGACCCGAGAGTGTACTGGCAGCGTTCATGATGGAATTCCAGTCACCCTCGGAAAGATCTCCCTGGCGCAGACGGCCCAAATTCACGCGCGCTTCAGCGCACAGGACGCGCTGAACAAGTTGGTTTGCGCTCATCTCCAAACTGAACGCCGCAACCGAAGCACCCAGTTTGGCGGCGTTGGTAGCAAGGTTTAGGGCAAAGGAGGTCTTACCTACACCGGGTCGTGCGGCTAAAATCAGCAAATCGCCGCTTCGCAGCCCCCAGAACAGCTTGTCTACATCGGCAAATCCCGTGGGAACGCCCGCCATGCGTGCTCGGTTGTTCGCCAGCTCATCTATCTCATCGAAGGCTTGGGCCAACAGATCATCAATGCTTTGAAAGGTGGATGACACGCGCTTCTCTGTGACATCCAGCAGTATTTTTTCAGCCTCTTCTATCACCTCATTGGTGTCATCGGGTGCATCATAGGCCAAGGCGTTGATATTTACGGAGGCGTACACCAAATCGCGCTGCACGCTCGTGCGCCGCACAATTTCGGTATGAGTCTTCCAGTTGGTGAGCGCTAGGGTATTGTTGGCAAGCTCAATGAGATATGCGTGACCACCCACGGCCTCAAGCTGGCCTTCGGCAGTAAGGCGCTCAGCGAGCGATATCTGATCGATGGGGATGTGGCGCGTGTTGAGATCCAGCATGCCTTCAAATATGAGCCGGTGGGCAGGGCGGAAAAAACTCTCCGGCACGAGCGCTGATGCTATCTCATCGATGGCTTCGGGGTTGAGCATGCACGCGGCAAGGACTGACTTTTCAGCCTCAATGTTGCTGGGCAGCGGACGCCCCGTGGCGCTTTGAAGCTGCGCAGACTGTTGCTGCGGCTGTCGCCTGCTGCTTACCTCAGACATCCGAACACCCTCCCTTGCCAATCAAAAAACGGAGCTTGCCAGTTGGCAAACCGGGTCCGCCGACCAGAAAACAAGACCTGCCGGTTGGAAAATCTGACCTGAAAGACGAAAAGCCCCGCATGGCATCTATGCAGGGCTTTGCGCTCATCGGAAAAGCGGAGCGGAACCTACAGAGCGGCCCTTCCGGCAGCAGGAGCTTCGGTTGCCCCTTCGTCATCCTTAACCCCTTCTGCCTCTTCGGCGAGAGGGTTGGATGCTTCTTCGAGAGCATCCTTTTCCTCCTTGGTGCCAACAAGGAGCTTCAATTCCACTTTGATGTCGCGATAGATGGAAAGCGTCACAACATGCTCTCCGGCGGTCTTTATGGGTGAGCCCATCTCCAGACGCTTCCGATCGATGTCCATGCCGGTCTTGGCTTTTACGGCATCAGCAACCATGGCGGGGGTAACGGAGCCAAACAGCACGCCCTCTTCGCCCACCTTGGCTTCGACGAAGACGTTTACTCCCTCCAGCGAAGTCTTGGCCGCATGAGCATCCGCGATGCGTTTTTCTTCTCGCTTGGCAATATTGTTCTTGCGCTGTTCAAGCTGCTTCAGATTACCTTTGGTGGCCAGGACTGCCATACGCCTCGGGTTTAGATAGTTGTTGAAAAACCCGGGAGCAACGTCAACGACATCGCCCTCTCCGCCTTTGTCTTTCAGCTCGGTAAGCAGGATAACCTTCATTGGTACCTCCTTAGCGGTTGCGACGGTCGCCGCGCCCACTCACAGCAGGAACCGTGTAGGGAATAAGCGCCATCTCACGAGCGTTTTTGATCGCAGTGGCAACGTCTCGCTGATGCTGGACGCAGGCACCCGTCACGCGACGGGGTTTGATCTTCCCGCGATCGGTTACGTATTTGCGCAGCATGGCCGTTTCTTTGTAATCTACGTAGTCCACTTCTTCTTTACAGAACTGGCAGTATTTGCGACGCGGCTGCTTGGTATATTCAGCCATTCTGATTTCCTCTCTTGAATACGTTTTTCGGAAGTAAGTGCCTCGGGATTCCTTCATCCAAACGCAATCGGCAAAACAAGATCCCATCTCCCGAACGAGAGCGCGCCCCGAGGGCGCGTCCTCCTTCTCTTCGGATCCCGTGGGCTTCCTTGCACTCCTCGGGCTTCAGCACATAACCTAGAAGGGGATGTCCTCATCATAGGCCGAACCTTCAACCGCAGGAGCAACAGGAGCCTGGCGCGTTGGCTGGGAGCCATACTGCTGTTGGAAAGTTTGCTGGGGGCGGGGGGAGGAAGGAGCACCGTAGGTTCCTTGTTGATAGGTTCCCTGTTGGTAGCCGCCACTGTCCCCACCGCTACGGCTCATGAACTCAATTTCGTCCACGACCACTTCCAACTTGGAGCGTTTCTGCCCGTCGCGTTCCCATTGAGACCATCGGAGCTTGCCTTCAATAGCAACCTTGGATCCCTTGCTTAAGAACTTAGACACGCTCTCTGCGCGCGCGCCGAACATCGTGCAGTCGATAAAGTTGGGGTAATCCTCCCACTCGCCGGTCTGCTGGTTGCGGCGGCGGTCGTTGACCGCAACGCCAAAGCCTAGAACCGGAAAGCCGTTTGCCGTTTGACGAAGCTCAGGATTGCGCGTCAGATTTCCCGATATGACCACTTTGTTGATGCTCATTGTTCTTCCTCGTTCCTCGAAGCATACGAGCATTCATCCCGATCCTCTTGGGCACGTGAGACTAATCGCGATCGTAGCGATGCACTATTTTGTGGCGTATTACCTCATCGGTAATGCGCAGCACGCGATCGAGTTCCGCAACATTGGCAGGATCAGCATGGAAATCAACGAGGGTGTAGGCTCCCTCGTTCAGGCCGTCTATTTCATAGGCCAGCTTGCGCTTGCCCCAATCCTCCACATTGTCAACCGTGCCCTCGCCCTTGGCGATGGTAGTCTCAATGCGCTTCATGGTAGCAAGGCGGGTTTCGCCGTCGATATTCGGTGCGACGAAGAACAGCAACTCATAAGCCTTCATTGTGTCACCTCCTTTGGACTCGCGGTTCCGGGTCTCATGAAGGCATCTACCCGGAACAGGAAACCTAGGTATGGTAGCAGCGTCTTTCCTTCTGTGCAAATGCGCGTTCCCGCAATGTGGATGCATCTCACGACATGCTCATAATGCTATGCCGCCACCCTTGCCAAACCCTTTGCCAAACCTGTCACGTGACAATGCTCACGCTTCAATTATCTCGCTTCATTGTACGAATAAACCGTACCAAATAACGCAGCAAGCCCTTCCGCACACACAGCGAATGGGCTTTGCTTCTGACTTAGATAGTGCCGTATTTGGTTGTTTTTCCGTTTTACCTCTACTTGGTTTCGGGTTGGAAATCAGGGCTAAAGCCCCCCTCTTCGATGTCTTCCGCGTCACGTTGTGTAGCCGCAAGTTGAGCATCCTTCAAGAAGTTATCCGTCTCGGCGATGTATACCACCTCTTCATCAAATCCGGTAACGGAGCCTTCCTCATCAAGGTCATACATAAGACCTACGACAACCGCCCGGGAATCGCCTGCCACACCACCTTCGGCAATGATGGCATCCTTTTGTCCCTCATCGGTGTCGATATAACCGTCGTAACAAAACGCATATGCCCGGGCTGCAGCCAGGGCGCATACGGTATCGCGCGCGGAGGCGAAACATTCCTCGGTAGAACCCTCATGGGTTTCTTGAAACAGTTTATTCCCCACAATGGTGGAGGTAAACGGCAAAACCTGCTCGCCCGTAGACATCCTATCCTGGGCCTCTTCGAGCACTTGAATGAGAAGGGATTCTAGTTCCTCATCTATATCGGGCACTTCGTTGATGTCGTTTTCGACGGTGCTCTCAGGCATTGATGTCTCCTCACTGTTGTAAATCGCGTCACGGGCTACCCTCAGAGGGGTCAACGGGCTGCTATTCTGTCACATCGCGCGCAAGCACATGCCAAATGCGCGTATGCGTGCCGGTCATAAACGAGGGAGATACCCCCCTCTCATCCGCCGATGATGCAACAAAACCACAGAGCTAACAAACCTCGGCATCCCTGGCACCACGGAGGCAGCAGGAAATACCTCTTTGTCATTCATATCATCAGCGCACAAAAACGACTGGCGGAGGGGGAGGGATTCGAACCCTCGTTACCGGGAATACCGGTAAAACGGTTTTCGAGACCGCCGCATTCAACCACTCTGCCACCCCTCCACAGGTGGTACATCATACAAATTACGCGAAGACGGATGTTAGCAGGTTGGGATTCGTGCAACAACAGCCCGCCGAAAAACTGCGCAATCAAGAGCCTCAAGGGCTTTTGTCTACGGTGTTTTCACCCGCGACATCTTCCCCGGAAGCATCCC